>JAQGII010000378.1 GCA_028291305.1 Caulobacteraceae bacterium | reverse complement strand
GCCATCGCCGTGGTGCCGCAGGACCCCGCCCTGTTCCACCGTTCGATCGGCGAGAACATCGCCTACGGCAAGCCGGGCGCGACGCCGGACGAGATCGCGGCAGCGGCGAGGAAGGCAAGGGCGCACGAGTTCATCGCCCGGCTGCCCCAGGGCTACGATACCCTGGTGGGCGAGCGCGGGGTCAAGCTGTCGGGCGGCGAGCGCCAGCGGGTGGCGATCGCGCGGGCCTTCCTGGCCGACGCCCCGATCCTGATCATGGACGAGGCGACCTCATCGCTGGACGTGGAGACCGAGCGCCTGGTGCAGGCGGCGGCCGAGGACCTGATGGCCGGGCGCACCACGATCGTCATCGCCCACCGGCTGTCGACCATCCGCGGCGCCGAC
Source organism: Caulobacteraceae bacterium (assembly GCA_028291305.1). GTDB lineage: Bacteria > Pseudomonadota > Alphaproteobacteria > Caulobacterales > Caulobacteraceae > BOG-938. Next base: position 5,972 of record JAQGII010000378.1, on the reverse strand, counting down.
CGCATCTTGGTGTTCAGCCACGGCCGGGTCGTCGAGGAAGGTCGCCACCGCGACCTGGTGGCCATGAACGGGGCGTATGCGCGGCTGCACGCGGTGAGCGAAGGGGCGGCCTAGACTGACCCTCCTCCCCGGCGCAGCGATTGCCGCAGGCCGTGTCAGGACGGTTGTTGGGTCGTCCGCAGATAGGGCTTGTGGGTGGTGAAGCCGGGGAACAGCGTCGCCGCGTCCTCGTTGCTCACCGCCGTCGTGATGATGACGTCCTCGCCGGGCTTCCAGTTGACCGGCGTCGCCACCTTGTGCCTGGCGGTCAGCTGCATGGAGTCGATGACGCGCAGGATCTCGTCGAAGTTGCGTCCGGTGGTCATCGGATAGGCGATCATCAGCTTGATCTGCTTGTCGGGTCCGATGATGAAGACGTTGCGCACCGTGGCGTTGTTGGCCGGCGTGCGGCCTTCGGACGAGCCCGCGGTGTCGGCAGGCAGCATGCCGTAGAGCTTGGCCACCTTCAGGTCGGGATCGCCGATCATCGGGTAGTTGGGCGCCGTCCCCTGGGTCTCGGCGATGTCGACCGCCCATTTGGTGTGGTTTTCCACGGGATCCACGGACAGGCCGATCACCTTGACCCCGCGCTTGTCGAACTCGGGCTTGAGCTTGGCCACCGCGCCCAGTTCGGTGGTGCAGACCGGGGTGAAGTCCTTGGGGTGAGAGAACAGGACGACCCAGCTGTCGCCCATCCATTCATAGAAGTCGATTGGGCCCTCGGTGGTCTCGGCCTGGAAGTCCGGGGCGACGTCGTTGATCTGAAGCGGCATGCATCTTCTCCACGTGAAGGCCGGTCCGCTCGTCGGCGGGACCTCAGCCACAAAACAACCCAGGCGGACGACGGCGTCCGCGGGACGACAACTCAGCGCGCGAGCCTTCCGTCGTTCAAGGCTTCGGCATCGAACGGGAACAGGATGTCGTTGTCGGGCAAGGGCGTCTTCCTGGACAGGTCCGGGGAGCCGATGGCGTGCAGCAGGTGGCGCATGATGTTCAGCCTCGCCGCCTTCTTGTTGTCGGCGCGGACGCAGATCCAGGGCGCCACGGGCGTGTGGGTGCGGATCAGCATGTCGTCGCGGGCCCGGGTGTAGTCGTCGAAACGCCGTTCGGCCTCGACGTCCATGGGACCGGTCTTGAGCTTCTTGAGCGGGTCGGTGCGCCGTTCCTTGAGGCGCTTGTGCTGCTCGTCGCGCGAGACATCCAGCCAGTATTTCACGATCTGGGCGCCGGACTGCACCAGCATCCGCTCGAAGAAGGGGACATCCAGCAGGAACTGCTCCTGCTCGGCGGGCGTGGAGAAATTCATCACCGCCTCGACGCCCGCGCGGTTGTACCAGGAGCGGTTGAACAGCACCCACTCCCCGGCGCTTGGCAGGTAGCGGACGTAACGCTGGAAGTACCACTCGTCGCGCTCGCGGTCCGAGGGCTTGGGCAGGGCGACCACGCGGGTGCTGCGCGGCGACAGATGTTCGGTGACGCGCTTGATCGCGCCGTCCTTGCCCGCTGCGTCGCGGCCCTCGAAGATGATGATGGCCTTCTGGCCCTGGCTGATGGCCCAGATCTGCGACTTGACCAGTTGGATCTGCAGTTTGCGCAGCTCGGCGTCGTATTTTTCGTCGTTCATCGCGTCATCTTAGGCTCACGTCGCCGGTTGCAAAGGCTTCACTGTTGCAACGCGCAGGCTCTAAGAAGGCGCCGTCATGATCAGGCTCCACATCCCTCAGCCCCTGTCGCAGGGCGCCGCCGTCGCCCCGGAGCCCGACCAGGCCCGCTACCTGACGCAGGTCATGCGCCAGACCGTCGGCGACGAGATCCTGGTGTTCAACGGCGCGGACGGCGAGTGGCGGGCGAGGCTGGCGGAGGTCTCCAAGCGCGGCTGCAGGCTGACGGCGCAGGAACAGACGCGGCCGCAGGCGGTCGGGCCGGACCTCGATCTGGTGATCGCCCTGGTCAAGCGGGCGCGGCTGGAGACGATCGTGGAGAAGGCGACGGAACTGGGCGCGCGGCGCATCCGGCTGGTCACTACCCGCCGCACCAACGCCGATCACACCAATGTGTCTCGCCTGCAGGCGATCGCCGTCGAGGCTGCCGAGCAGACCGGGCGGCTGGATGTGCCGCAGGTCCTGGTCCCCGAGAAGCTCGAGCGCCTGCTGGACGCCTGGCCGGGCGACCGGCGGCTGATGTTCTGCGACGAGGCGGGGGACGATCCGTCCGAGGCCTGGGGCGGCGAGCACGGCCGGGCCAGGCCGGCGCTGGACGCATTGCAGGGGCAGGCGCGGGGCGCCTGGGCGGTGCTGATTGGACCGGAAGGCGGCTTCGCGCCCGAGGAACGGGAGCGGCTGAGGGGGGACGCCGGTGTCACGCCGGTGACGCTTGGGCCGCGTATCCTGCGCGCCGACACGGCCGCGATCGCCGCCCTGACCCTGTGGCAGGCCGTGCTGGGCGACTGGACGGCGGGCGCCTAAAGGCGGGGGGGCACTTGAGCTTGGCGCCGTTGACGCTTAACTGCGCTTCGCCGGGCGATGTGGCCATGGCAGCGCGGGACAGCCTGCGTCTTGAGGTAGGGAGATGCGCATGGCTTCAGCCGCGGTGGACGACAGGCCGCTGACAGCCGACATGCTGGCGGCCCATCTCGCCGAGGGCTGCAAGCCGGAAACCCAGTTCCGCATCGGCGCCGAGCACGAGAAGTTCGTGTTCCGCCACGGCTCGCACGCGACCGTTCCCTATGAGCCCGACGGCATCAAGGCGCTGCTCGAGGGATTGATGCAGTTCGGCTGGCAGGGCGTCTACGAAGGCGAGACCCTGATCGCGCTGGAGCGCAACAAGGCCAGCATCAGCCTGGAGCCCGCCGGCCAGTTCGAGCTGTCCGGGGCGCCGCTGGAGACCATCCACGATATCTGCGCCGAGACCCGCGCGCACCTGGAAGAGGCCAAGGCGGTGGCCGACCCGCTGAACATCGGCTTCCTCGGTCTGGGCTTCGCCCCCACCTGGACGCGGGCCGACTGCCAGATCATGCCCAAGGGCCGCTACGTCATCATGCGCCGCTACATGCCGCTGGTCGGCGGCAAGGGCCTGGACATGATGCTGCGCACCTGCACGGTGCAGGCCAACCTCGACTTCTCGTCCGAGGCGGACATGGTGACCAAGTTCCGCACCAGTCTGGCGCTGCAGCCCATCGCCACCGCCCTGTTCGCCAATTCCCCCTTCGTCGAGGGCAGGCCGACGGGCCTCCTGTCCAACCGCGCCAATGTGTGGACCGACACCGATCCCGACCGCACGGGCATGCTGCGCTTCGTGTTCGAGGACGGCTTCGGCTTCGAGACCTACGCCCGCTATGCGCTCGACGTGCCGATGTATTTCGTCAAGCGCGGCGGCCGCTACATCGACGTGGCCGGCCGCTCGTTCCGCGCTTTCATGGCCGGGGAGCTGCCGGAGCTGCTGGGCGAGCGCCCGACGATGGAGGACTGGGCCGACCACCTGACCACCCTGTTCCCCGAGGTGCGGCTCAAGCAGTACCTGGAGATGCGCGGATCGGACTCGGGCCCGGCCAGCCGTATCTGCGCCCTGCCGGCGCTGTGGGCGGGCATCTTCTATGACAAGACGGCCTTGGCCGCCGCCTGGGACCTCTGCAAGGCCTGGGCGCCGGAGAGCCGCGAGCAGCTGCGGCTCGACGCCGTGCGGGTCGGGCTGAAGGCGCAGGTCGAGGGCCGGTCGGCGCGCGACGTCGCGGTCGACATGGTGGCCATCGCCAAGGCCGGCCTCCGGCGCCGCGCCCGGCTGAACGCCGGGATGGTCGACGAAACCGGCTATCTGTCCGAACTGGAAGAGATCGCCGATAGCGGTACGACGCCCGCCGAGCGGCTGCTGGACCTGTATCACGGTCCCTGGAAGGGCGATGCCAGCCGCGCGTTCGAGGACCTGGCCTACTAGGGAAACCTCGCCCTAGGCGACGCTGCGGTGGACATGAGTCGCGCGGGGGGCCATGGCCATGTCGCTCGGCGTCAGCTCATAGATTTCGAAATGGCCCTCGGCGAAGCACAGGTAGTCGCGCAGGGCCTCGGCCCCCGGCGCCGGGTCCTCGTAGGAACAGACCGCGTTTTCGACGATCTCGCCTTCCATCACCAGGGTGTAGCAGCTGGCTTCGCCCTTGACGGAGTCGAATATCTTGTGCCCGGTCTTGCCGAGGTAGCCGGTCTCCACGTCCTTGCGCGGGAAGAAATAGATCGGTTCGCGGCCCGGTTCGAACACGGTCAGGGCGCCGGTGGTGTCGGCGATCACGTGGCCGGCGAACATGGCGCGGACCCTGTTGGGATTGGCTTCCATCCACAACCGCGAAGCGTCGTCGGTGAAACTGGTTTCGCTCATGAGGTTTCGTCTCCCTTATTGGATCAACGTCTTGGAGCCTCGTCTGGGTCCAGGTTGACGCATCAACCTTGTGCGGGCATGGGGCGCCTTGATCTGCCGCCGCAAGGGGGTCAGCTTGGCCAGTCGAGGCTTAGCGGCTTGGGGAAGACTGAATGAACATCGTCATCGTGGCGGGCGTGCTGGTCACGCTGTTGACCTGCATTCCCGTGCTGATGCAGTTGCGCTCACACCCCAAGGGCCTGTTCGTCCTGTTCTTCGCCGAAATGTGGGAGCGCTTTTCCTACTACGGCATGCGCGGCATCCTGATCTTCTACCTGACGCAGCATTTCCTCTACGACGACAGCTACGCTCAGGGGCAGTACGGGGCCTACACGTCGCTGGTGTACCTACTGCCGCTGATCGGCGGCTTCGTGGCCGACCGCTGGCTGGGCACGCGCAAGGCCATCGCCTTCGGCGCGCTGCTGCTGGTGGCGGGGCACTTCGCCATGGGCATCGAAGGGCGTCCGGCGACCCAGAACCTGACCTACGGCGGGACCAAATACACCTTCGTCGCCGAGGGCCGCATGGAAGGCCGCAAGGTCTGCCTGAAAGTCGGCGAGGGCTGTTACCCGGTCGGACCCAAGGACGGCGGGCTGGAGATCAAGGGCCTGCCGGCCGCCGCGCCGCTGCCGCCGGTCCTGGCCAAGGGCGCCTACCGGATCGGCGTCGAGAAGCGCGATCCGGTGACCTCCAACATCCTCTATATGGCGCTGTCCCTGATCATCATGGGCGTGGGCTTCCTAAAGGCGAACATCTCCTCGATCGTGGGCCAACTCTACGGGCCGGACGACCCGCGCCGCGATCCGGGCTTCACCCTCTACTACTACGGCATCAACCTGGGGGCCTTCTGGGCCGCCATCCTGTGCGGCTACCTGGGGCTGAAGGTGGGCTGGTGGGCCGGGTTCGGCCTGGCCGGCGTCGGCATGGCTGCCGGCTTCATCGGCTTCGTGCTGGGCAAGCCGCTGCTGGAAGGCCATGGCGAGCCGCCCGATCCGGTGGCGCTGAGGAAGTCTATCGCCGGCCCGCTGAACGGCGAGTGGCTGATCTACGCCTGCGGCCTGGCCGGCACGGCGGTGGTCTGGATCCTGGTGCAGCACTACCAGGCGGTGGGCTGGCTGCTGGGGGCCGGCTCCGTCGTCGTGCTGGGCTATCTCGGCTGGTTCATGGTCGCCAAGTGCACCAAGGTCGAGCGCGACCGGCTGGCCCTGGCCCTGGTGCTGATCGCCGCTTCGGTGGTGTTCTGGACCCTGTTCGAGCAGGCCGGTTCGTCGATGAACCAGTTCGCCGAACGCAACACCCGGCTGCCGCAGAACGGATTCTACACGATCACCGCGCCGCAGGTTCAGTCGTTCAACTCGGCCTTCATCCTGATCTTCGCCCCGGTGTTTGCGGCGCTGTGGGCCTGGCTCGGGCGCCGCGACCGCGACCCCAACCCCGCCTTCAAGTTCGGCATCGCCCTGCTGCAGGTCGGCGCGGGCTTCGGCGTGCTGGTGTGGGGCGCCGGGTTCGCGGGTCCGGATTTCCGCGTG
>JAQGII010000363.1 GCA_028291305.1 Caulobacteraceae bacterium | reverse complement strand
CAGGAGGCGGCGGCGGCGGCGGGGTGTTCGGCGGCGGAGGCGGCGGCGGCGGAGGCGGCGGAGGCGGCTTAACGATGTCCACCTTCACAGCCTCGTCCGAGTACTCCTTGTACTTGGGCTCGAACTTCGACTTGTAGATATAGTAGCCGAGGAGACCATGCACGACGATGGAGATCAGAACCGCGGTGCTCGTGCCACCCTTCTTGCGACGCTTGGGGGGTGCGTCGACAAGAGGGTCGTAGTGGTGGGGAGCGGGAGCTTCTGCCATTACGAGGCTCCCGGACGGGTGGTGTCCGTGCCGATCAGGGCAACGCTATAGAAGCCGTTGTCCTGCAGCGCGTTCATCACTCCCATGAAGTCCTTGTACATGGCGTCCTGGTCACCGCGGATGAAAATCCGCTCCTTGGAAGGATCCCGCTTGCCGACGAGCTTACGCAGATCGTCGCCAATCGAGGCCAAGTCCGTCGGAGCGTCGCCGATGAAGGTGTTCCCGTTCGTTTGAATCGAGATGTACACCGGCTTCGGCGGGTTAGGCGATGGTTTGGCCACCGCCGGCGGAAGTTCGACGTGGATCGACACGGTGGCCAGCGGAGCCGCCACCATGAAGATGATCAGTAGCACCAGCATCACGTCGACGAAGGGCGTGACGTTGATCTCACTGTTCTGCTCGATCTGGAACTTCGAGCCCCCGCCACCTGCAAGTTTGGCGGCCATCGGAGATTACGCTCCCTTGTCGAGCTGACGCGAGATCGCGTTCATCAACTCGGCCACGAACCCTTCCGAGCGCGTGCCATAGGCAGAGATACGCGTTTGGAAGTAGTTGTACGTGATAACCGCGGGGATGGCGGCGAACAGACCGATACCCGTGGCGAGCAGCGCTTCGGCGATGCCGGGAGCGACGACGGCCAGGTTGGTCGTGTTGGTGTTCGCGATACCGATGAACGAGTTCATGATCCCGTAGACGGTGCCGAACAGACCGATGAACGGACCGGACGAACCGACGGAGGCCAGGAAGGTCATGCCGGCGGACAGGCGCTTGGCCAGGCCGGCTTGAACCGCCGACACCGCCGAGGCGGCGCGACCGATCGTCGAGTCACGGTGTTCGCCGCCGACTTGCAGGCCCGCTTGGCGGGACAGCTCGACTTCTTGAGCAGCCGCGGCGGCCATGTCGGCCATCGGGTTGCCTTCGAACTCTTCGGAGGTGGCGATCTTGGCCATGTCGCTGACCGAACGGGCGCTGCGGAAAGCTTCGAGGAAGCTGTCGGAGGTTTTGTTCAGCGAGCGGAACTCGAGCAGCTTCGTGACCAGCATGGTCCACGTGAAGACCGAGCAGAGCAGCAGGCCGATCATGACGACCTTAACCACCGGTTCGGCGTCGAGGAACATCTGGATCGGGGTCAGCTTACCCGCGTTCTTGATCTGCGTAGGGGCAGCTTCAGCGCCGCCATTGGCGGCCGCAGGAGTTGCGGCAGGGGCCGCGTCAGAGGCCGGAGCGGCGTCGGAAGCGGCAACGGCGGCCGGAGCCGAGGAGGACTGCGCGAGCGCAGGAGCACCTGTCATCAGCGCCAAAGCGCCGACAAGAGCCGCAATAGAATTGGTTCGTTTAATATCGAGCATCTTTCGCCAGTTCCTGGTTGGTCTAGCACCTGTGTGGCTAGGGTCGTCGCGCTAGAACGTCTCCACCCTAAAACTCATCTCGTCCGGAGCTCGGTAGGGGTGCCCTGGACCGCTCTCGCTACGCCGACCCGTCGGCCTCCTGCCTTTCGGCCATCGGAGACTCCCGAAGGCGTCCTCTAGGCGACATCGCCCGGTGTTGTGGGCTAAGTCTTACCGTCAATAAAACTTACGGCAAACGTCCTTTGACAACCCAGTACCGCAACGTCAAGGGGCGTCGAAAGCAATTCTGCATTAGCGCGCAAATCGCCCAACGATAGGCATGGTGCGATGCACAATAGGAGCACCCTCCGCGAGACCAGTACCCCGTTCTCGCGGCGTTTTTCTATGTGGCAACGCAGCATTTTCGTTGGATGTGGCCGATAATCGACCGAAACGGGCCGGTCACGTCTGTCTATCTGATAATCAAATGCGCAATGCTGCGCCGGACTTTACGATCCAGCTGGATAGTCTTTCAAAAGAATTATGTAGAGACTTGAGCAGTCAACATGGGCTAGGGGGCGCCCGCGCAGGCCAAGCCGTCCCGCGCGCAGCGGGATTTGCCATCATGGCATGAAGGCGCCGGTCATGGAATGGGAGCGGCGCCTTGAAAACCGGCGCCCGAAGCGGGGGGAAGTGGTGCCTGGGGGCGGATTCGAACCACCGACACGCGGATTTTCAATCCGCTGCTCTACCAACTGAGCTACCCAGGCCCGGGAAGCGAACCGCCCGGAGCACGGGCGCCCGTCGCGGAGGGCCGTCTATACGAAAGGGCGCCCGGCCTGTCCAGACAGTCTGATCAGCCGTCCTCGCCGGTGTCGAACCGGCCGCCCTCGCCATCCTCGACCGGTTCTCCCGGCACGACGTAGCCACCCGTCAGCCACCGCTGCAGGTCCAGGTCGGCGCACCGCCTGGAGCAGAACGGACGGTAGGCGTCGGTTTCCCGCGGTTTGCCGCAGATGGCGCATCGGCCGACCTTGTCTGATGTCCCGCTCATCGCACGCTCACCTGCACCGCTTCCCTGGCCTGGGCGGCGTCGGCGACGACCTCGAACCGGGCGCCCAGGGTCTCCATCAGGACAGATATATAGGGCTGGGCCGCCATCGCGACAGCGGGAGCGCAGCGCGCGATGATGCGGCCGCCCGGATCGGCCCGCCCTTCCCGCTCCATCGCCCGCGCCAGGCGCAGTCCCAGGGTGTCCAGCAAAAGGTGGCCAGCGGCATCGCACAGCCCGTCCCGGACCGGACGGAACCGGCGCGGCAAGGCCAGCTCCAAGGTGCCGAATTTCGTGATCGGCCCGATGATCACCCCGGGCTGCTCCGGCGCGAACGCGGTCTGGGCCGCATGGCTCAGCGCCTGGCCGTCGTGGCCGCGCCCCACCAGGTCGATCACCACCAGGCCGCCGAGGGCCTTCAGCCGCAGCAGCCGCGCCAGTTCCGCGATCGCGGCCAGATTGGCCTGGCGCGCGGCCCGCTTGGCGTCGCCCCCGCCCCCCGCCCCCAGGTCCACGTCCACCGCCGTCAAGGCGCGGGTCGTCTCCACGGCGATGGAGCCGCCGCCGGGCAAGGGGTGCTCGATCCCCAGGGCCTCCTCCTCGGCCTGATCCGCCACCGCCCGCGCTTCAGGTCCGCGGATGATCCGGGCATCGGGGGCCAGCCCGGTCAGCCGCGTCTCCAGCGATGCGGGATCGCTCAACCGGCCCGGCTGACCGCTGGACAGGCCGATGACCCGCACCACGGCGTCCTTGTCGCCCTGGGGCTCGATCGCGATCTCCACCTCGACCGCCTGCCCCTCCACGGGAGGCGGCCGATCGGGCTTGATCCGCAGGGCCGCCGTCAGGCCGCTCCCCAGGTCGAGCAGGGCCAGGCCCGCGCTCTTCTCTACCTTGACCACCCGCGCCCGGTAGCGGACGCCGAGCTGGGGGTAGTCCTGAGCGGGACGGTAGGACAGCAGCCGCTCGGGACGGCGGCCGAGGGTGATCACGCCGCGCGCCTCGCCCGGACCCTCATCTATATATATGTGTCGTTGGGCCATCAGCGGGCCGGGTAGCCGAGGCCCTGCAGCAGGGCGAGGGTTTCGTAGAGCGGCAGGCCGACCACGCCCGGATAGGAGCCCTGCAGCTCCATGGTGAAGGCCGCGGCCTGTCCCTGGATCCGGTAGCCGCCCGCCACGTCGCGCCATTCGCCGCCGGCGATGAAGACATCGATTTCCCGCGGGGTCAGCCGCTTCCAGCGCAGGCGGGTTTCCGACAGCCGCGCGGCGATCCGGCCGTCCGGCGCGCATACCGCCACGCCGGTCAATACCCGGTGGGCGCGGCCCGACAGCAGCGTCAGCATGCGGCGCGCGTCCGCCTCGTCGCGGGGCTTGCCGAACACCCGGCGTCCCAGCGCCACCACCGTGTCCGCCGCGATCACGAACGCGCCCGGCGCCTCGGCGGCGCCCGCCAGGGCCTTGCCCCGCGCCAGGCGCAATGCGAGTTGGCGCGGTGTTTCGGAGTCCACGGGGGTCTCGTCGATCTCGGGCGACATCACGCGATCGGGCTCGATGCCGACCTGGCGCAGCAGGTCGAGGCGCCGGGGACTGGCGCTGGCGAGCACCAGCGGCGCGCACACGGTTGGGTTTGCGGGGGACAAGGGTCCGACTACTCCCATTCCGGGGGCGGGCCGAACCGGTCGACGATGTGGGCCTCCAGACTGCGGCGCGCCACGCGATAGGCTTCCAGCCGCATTTCCCGGGACCCCTCCCCCGTGGTCGGGTCTTCCGTTGGCCAATGGGCGGCCTGCGCCTCGCCCGCGGCGCCGGCCGCCTCGACCGGCGGCCAGGCCTCCTCGCTCAAGGCGACGATCAGGTCGAACGCGGCCGGGGAAAATTCGGCGAAGCCCTTGGGTTGATGGTCGATGAGGTCGACCCCGACCTCCTGCATCGCGGCCACGACCATGGGGTCGATCCCATCGGACGGCTCCAGGCCGCAGCTCTCCACGAGGATGGCGTCGCCGTAGAGCCTGCGCGTCAGGCCGGCGGCCATGGGGGAGCGGACCCGGTTCAGGTTGCAGACGAACAGAACGGAACGCGGCAGGCGCGACATGCTAGCCGCGCCACCGCAGCGCGCAAACCAGGGTGAACAGCCGGCGCGCGGTCTCCTCGTCCATGTCCACCTTGCCCTGCAGCCGCTCGCGCAGAATCCCGGCCGCTTCGTCGTGCACCCCCCGCCGGCCCATATCCAGGGCTTCCACCTTGCCCGGGGTGGTGGCGTTGCGGATCGCCGAATAGTAGCTGTCGCAGAGCATGAAGTAGTCCTTGATCACGCCGCGCAGCGGCGACATGGACAGCAGCAGGCGCCGCTCGAAGTTGGGCCCGGCGATGTCCAGCACCAGGCGGTTGTCGGCGGTCGACAGCTTGAGGCTGTAGGCGCCGGACTCGCCGCCCTCGGGCTCGAAGCAGTTGCTCTTCAGCAGATCGAGGATGGCGACCTTGCGCTCGTCGTCCTGCTCGGGCGACAGGGACGCCAGCGAACCCTCGTCCAGTTCGATATGGACCAGTCGATGGGTGCCGGCGCCGCTAATCATGGTTCAAGCGGATGGACGCCGAGCGGGCGTGGGCCGGCAGGCCCTCCGCCTCGGCGAGGGCGATGGTCGGCCCCGCCAGACGGCGGAACGCCTGCTCGTCGCAGCGGATGATCGAGCTGCGCTTGAGGAAGTCGTAGATCGACAGGCCCGACGAGAACCGCGCCGCCCGGCTGGTGGGCAGAACGTGGTTGGAGCCGGCCACATAGTCGCCGATGGCCTCGGGCGCATACCGGCCCAGGAAGATGGCCCCGGCATGCCGCACCTTGTCCGAGAGCCGCTCGGGGTCCTCGACGGCGAACTCGACGTGCTCGGGGGCGATCAGGTTGACCAGCCGCGGCGAGTCCTCGAGCGGGGCGACGACGATCGCGCCGTGCCGGGTCCAGGACTCCCGCGCATCCACGCCGGTGGCCAACTGGCCCAGCTGCCGCTCGACGGCCGCGGCCACGGCCTCGCCGAAGGCCGGGTCGTCGGTAATCAGGATCGATTGGGCGTCCGGGTCGTGTTCGGCCTGGGACAGCAGGTCCGCCGCGATCCAGTCCGGGTCGTTGGCGCCGTCGGCCACCACCACGATCTCCGACGGACCGGCCAGGGCGTCGATGCCCACCACGCCATAGAGCCTGCGCTTGGCGGCGGTGACATAGGCGTTGCCGGGACCGACGATCTTGTCCACGGGCAGCAGGGGACCGGCCCCATAGGCCAGGGCCGCCACCCCGTGGGCCCCGCCCACGCGCCAGATCTCGGTCACGCCCGCGGCCGCGGCGGCGGCCAGCACGGCCGGTTCCAGTCGTCCGGGCGGCGTGATCATGGCGATGCGGTCCACCCCGGCCGCCGAAGCCGGCACCGCGTTCATCAGCACCGTGGACGGATAGGCCGCCCTGCCGCCGGGCACATAGATTCCCACCGACTCGAGCGGCGTCCAGCGCCACCCCAGGTCGACCCCCGCCTCGTCGGTGAAGCGCTGGTCGGCGGGGCGCTGGCGCTCGTGGTAGGCGCGGATCCGGGCGGCGGCGAAGGCGATCGCCTCGCGCACCGGCGCCGCCGTCTGGGCCGCGCCCTGCTCGATCTCCTCCCGCGTCACCCTCAGGCTGCGGGCGTCCAGCTTCACCTTGTCGAACCGCTCCGCATAGGCCAGCAGCGCGTCCAGGCCGCCCGCCTTCACGCCGGCCAGGATATCGGCGACCGAGGCGTCGACGTCGGCGGGCGAGCCGCGGGGCTCGTCCAGGAAGGCCTTGAAGGCGGCCTCGAAGGCCGAATCACGGGTAGCGAAACGACGCATGCCTGCTCAGCTCCCCGACAGATCGTGCGCCGGACGGCGCGGAGTCGGCCATGGACGCGACACATCGGCCAGGACCGCGTCGATGCATTCCACCTCCACCCGCAGCTCGCCGCCGCCGGCGAAGGTCAGGCTGACCACGCCGCCGGGGGCATCGCCCGCCTCGAACGACACCGCCAGGAGCGAAAGGATCGCCTTGGACGCGTCGCGCCGCAGCCGCTTGGCCTTAACGTCCAGCACCCCGCCTAGCTGCAGCCCGGCGCGCACTCTTTGGCCTCCGGATCGGGCCGCCGCCGCTTCCCAACGGAACCGGTTCAGCGACACGGTCAGCCGGCGCGACGCCTTCTCGAAGGAGATGTCCCCGACCGTGCAGACGGCGTCCTGCAGGGTCGCCGAGATCACCTGCAGATGGTCGGCGTCGTCCGCCAGCAGGACCAGGGCGGTGTCGGCGGCGGGCGAGTGCAGCGCCATCTACAATTCCTCGCTGTTGTCGCTGACGCGGCGGATATCCGCACCGCAGGCGCCCAGCTTCTCTTCCAGCCGCTCGAACCCGCGGTCCAGATGATAGACGCGGTTGACGACGGTCTCCCCGCGGGCGGCCAGGCCGGCGACCACCAGGCTGACCGAGGCCCGCAGATCGGTGGCCATGACCTGGGCGCCGAACAGCTGCTCCACGCCCTTCACCCGGGCCTCGCCGCCGTGCACCGTGATGTCCGCGCCCAGCCGGGTCAGTTCGGGCGCGTGCATGAAGCGGTTCTCGAAGATGCTTTCGCGGATCACGCTTTCGCCGTCCGCCAGGGTCATCAGCGCCATGAACTGCGCCTGCAGGTCGGTGGCGAACGCCGGATAGGGCTGGGTGTCGATGTCCACGGCCTTCAGACGCCGCGCGCCGTCGCGCTTGATGGTGACCCCGTCGTCGGCCCGCGTGACGCCGACGCCGGCCTCTTCCATCTTCACCAACAGGGCCTCGATGAAATCGCTGCGGGTGCGGGTCAGGCGCACCTCGCCGCCGGCCATGGCCACGGCCAGGGCATAGGTGCCGGTCTCGATCCGGTCGGGAATCACCGCGTGGGTGGCGCCGCCCAGCCGCGCCACGCCCCGGATGCGGATGGTGGAGGTCCCCGCCCCCTCGATCCGCGCGCCCATGCTGGTCAGGCAGTCGGCCAGGTCGCCGATCTCCGGCTCGCACGCCGCGTTGCGAATCACCGTCTCGCCATCCGCCAGCACGGCGGCCAGCAGGGTGTGTTCAGTGGCGCCGACCGAGACCACCGGGAATTCAATCTCCGCGCCCTTCAGCCCGCGGGGGGCCTGGGCGTAGACATAGCCTTCGTGCAGGTCGATCGAGGCGCCGAGCGCTTCGAGCGCCTTCAGGTGCAGGTCCACCGGCCGCGCGCCGATGGTGCAGCCGCCCGGCAGCGACACCTTGGCGTGCCCGGCCCGGGCCACCAGCGGCCCCAGCACGTTGAA
>JAQGII010000344.1 GCA_028291305.1 Caulobacteraceae bacterium | reverse complement strand
CGACGCTGCAGGCGACCACCGGCCCCGCCCAGCAACGCAACGGCATTCCCGGAGCGGGCAAGGCGCAGCTCAACCTGCGCAACCTCGGCATCGCCCGCACCCTGGTGCTGCTGGACGGCAAGCGGTTCGTCACCGCGGGCGACACCGGCGCGCCCGACGTCAGCCAGTTTCCGGCCTCCCTGGTCGATCGCGTGGACGTGGTCACGGGCGGCGCCTCGGCGGCCTATGGTTCGGACGCGGTGGCGGGTGTGGTCAATTTCGTGCTCAACAAGAAGTTCCAGGGCCTGAAAGGCTCCGTCGAGGGCGGCCTGTCGCAGCGCGGCGACAATGCCAACAACGACGAGAACATCGCTTTCGGCACGGGCTGGGGCCCGAACAGCCGGGGCCATCTGCTGCTCAGCTATGAGCACTCCAACTTCGCAGCCATGCAGTCGCGGGACCGCGACTTCACCTCCCTCGGCGTCGGCTACGTGACCTTCCCGGGGCAGACGCCGCTGCGGCGCGTGCTGGTCAACGTACGGCATTCCGACGCCGATACCGGCGGCCTGGTGGTCACCGGTCCGTTGAAGGGCCTGACCTTCGGCGCCGGCGGCGCCCCGCGCCAATTCGTCTACGGCTCCAACGTCACCAGCGTGAACATGGTCGGCGGCGAAGGGCCGATTTCGCTGCTGGGTCCCAACATGGGTATCGGTACGCCGTTGACCCGCGACATCACCTTCGGTCGCGTCAGCTACGACGTGGCGCCGGACTGGAACCTGTATTCGGAACTGAACTGGGGGGTGAACAAGGTTCTTGTGCACGGCGGCTACAACTACGCCACCGGCTCCTCCACCGCCCCCCTGGTCACGCTCGACAACCCCTACCTGCCGGCCAGCGTGCGCGCGCAGATGGTGGCGCTCGGGCAGCAAAGCTTCCGGGCGAACAAGATTTTCGCCGACCTTCCCGACTTCAATCCGAACGTGACGACCGGCACCATCCGCAGCGTGGTGGGCGTGGACGGCAAGATCGGCATCTGGACGACGCAGGCCTATTTCACCTACGGGGTCAGCGACGCGCACTATCACGTCGAAGGGATGCTCAATAACGTCAACTTCTATCAGGCCGTCGACGCGGTGAGGAACCCCGCCGGCGCCATCGTCTGCCGCTCGACCCTGACCAGTCCAAACAACGGTTGCGTTCCCTACAATGTGCTGGGCACGGACGGGAATTCGAAGGCGGCCATCGACTACGTCACCGGCACGGTCATGTATCGGCAGTACGTCACCCAGGGCGCCGGCGGTCTGTCGTTCAGCGGCGAGCCGTTCAAGCTGCCGGCCGGCCCGGTTTCGGTGGCCTTTGGCATCGAGGCCCGGCGCGAGACGCTGCAGACCACCAGCGACGCGCTTAGCAACTACTTCAATCCGGTCACCAATTCCCTCGGGGGATGGCGCTCGGGCAATCAACCGAACGTGGGCGGTTCGCTGGCCACCAAGGAAGGCTTCGGCGAAGTCCTGATCCCGGTGCTGCGTGACCTCCCCGGGGTCGAGAAGCTGGAGATCAACGCCGCCGGCCGCGTCACCAACTACCAGCTCAGCGGCACGGTCGGGACCTGGAAGATCGGCCTCAACTACCAGCCTGTCAGCGACGTGCGCTTCCGGCTGACCCGCTCGCGCGACATCCGCGAACCGACGCTGGGCGAACTCTACAACTTCGGCGGCGGCGGCCAGTCGGTGCTGATCGACAGCGTCCGCGGTAATGTCCCCGCCACGGGCGTCCGCGGCTATTCGGAAGGCAACCAGGGGTTGCGTCCCGAAATAGGCGACACCCTCACCTACGGCATCGTCCTGCAGCCACGGTTCATTCCCCGCCTGTCCTTCTCCGTCGACCGTTACGAGATCAACATCCAGGACGCGATCACCGTCCTGACCGGCCAGCAGACCGTTGACCAGTGCGCGCAGGGGGCGACGGAGGTCTGCAAGTTCATCCAACGTGACCCCACGACGGGGAATATCGCCCTGGTCTATACCGTGCCCTACAATCTCGCCGCCCGGCGCGTGAACGGCTACGATTTCGAGGCCACCTACCGCCTCCCGCTGGAGGACGTCTGGCATGGCTTCGGCGGCGGCTCGCTGACCTTCCGCAGCCTGGCGACCTACCTCGGCACCGACATCTCGGTCCTGCCCGGCGCGCCTGCGGTGAACCGCGCCGGCGAACTCGCCTCGCTGAAGTGGCGGGCCAATACCTCGGTGACTTACCAGAACGGCGGCTGGACCGCCTTCCTGGAGGCTCGCTACATCGACGCCGGCATACGCGACGCCACCTGGAGGGAGGGCATCGAGATCGACGACAACACCTTCCCCTCCACCTACTATCTGAACATGCGGGTCTCGCGCGCCTTCCAGTGGCGTGGCGGGCGCTTGCAGGTGGTGGGAACGATCGACAACCTGCTCGACCGGCAGCCGGTGCTGGTCGGCACCGACGCGTCGCAATCTTCCCCCTTTTCGACGACTACTGACTATGACCTGATTGGTCGGGCTTTCCGGCTGGGTGTAAACTTCCAGTTCTAAATCTGACAAGAATAAGGGAGGCAACAATGCAGAGATGGCGGACAGCGCTTCTGGGCGCGGCGCTTGCAATGGCCTGCACCGGCCTGGGCGCCGGGGCGGCCATGTCGCAGACCGACGCGAACGGCTTCATGCGCATCGCGCCGGGCGCGGAGAAGTGGTTCCCCTACCCAGGTCAGGGCGGTCGCCTCGGCCTGCAGGAGGCCATCCTCTATGGCGACCCAAGCAAGCCCGGGCTCTACGTCATCCGGCTGAAGTTCCCGCCGGGCCTGATGAGCCGGCCTCACTCCCATCCCGATGACCGGCTGGGCGTGGTGCTCAAGGGCACCTGGTGGACGGGTACGGGCGAAACCTTCGACCCGGCCTCGGCCCAACCCGTCGGCGTCGGCGGCTTCATGCTGCATCCGCACGGCAAGATGCACTACGACGGGGCCAAGGGCGAGGAGGTCATCGTCCAACTCATGGGCATCGGGCCGAGCGGCAAGACCGCCGCCCATGCCGACCAACCCGACTTCTCTATCCAATGACTGAGTCCTCCAACGGGGGAGGCGGCCCTATCGCGATAGGACCCGGGCCGCACTGCGCGGACAGCGCGGCGGCTCGGGTCGGCAGGGGATGACAACAACAAGGCCCGGCCCCCTCGGCCGAGTAAGGGAGTGTGACGGAATGCGAACGACTTCGGGCCTCCCATGGCGGTTGGCGGGCGCCCTGGGCGCGTTAGGCGCCGCGGCGCTGCTCGCGGCCCACGCGCACGCCCAGGGCGCCGCGGCGGCGCCGCCCCCGCAGCTCGTATGGGCGCCGCGTCCCACGGTGATGACACCCTATGTTGCGCCCAACCGCCCGATCACCAAACTGGCGGACGTGCTCGCGCGCCATCGCGGGCAGGCCAGCTGGCGCGAACTGATCGGCAAGGATCCGGAGATCCGGGCCGAGTACATCCAGATGGCGCCGGGGCAGAAGACCCAGCCCCAGATGCTGGCCGACCAGCGGCTCGGCATCATCGTCTGGGACGGCCAGCTACGCGTCTCGATCGAGGGGCAGGAGCCCTTCGTGGCGGGCAAGGGGTTTATGATCCAGATCCCATTCCGGGTGCCCTACAGCCTGGAGACGGTGGGCGATAAGCCTTCGCTGCGGTTTGAGACGAGTCCCACCAGTGCGACGGTGATCTATCCCGCTTCCGAAACCCCGCCCAAGGTCGCGGGACAGACCTGGTACAAGGCCAGCGTTCCCGGGCGAGACACGTACGAGCGGGAAAGAAGCAAGCCCTACCTCGACTTCTTCAAGGAGGCGGGCAAGGCGCCCGGGCCGCAGGGCATCTTCATGCGCGACGACCGCAACTACTTCAACGTCATCCGCGGCAAGGGAATCCCCCGCCAGCCCGACTCGGTGAAGGGCCACTTCCACGCCAACCTCGGCGAATTCTGGTTCATCATGGAAGGCCAGATCAGTTTCCTGATCGACGGCGTTCCCTATTTCGTCTCTGAACCAGGGGATGTCGTCTACGCCCCCGCCGGCCGGTTTCACCGCGCGCAGTTCGCCGGGCCGGGCATGGCCACGCGAATCGCCATCCTTGGCTACCCCTACAACGCCCACTTCTACGACCCGGACGCCGGCCCGGACTAAGGGACGGCGAGGGCCGCGACACAGGAGACGATAGAACATGAGACCCATCCTTCTGGCGCTGGTCGCGGCGCTGGCCGCCGGCGCCGCCTGGGCCCAGCAGCCGCCCGCCAAGCGCACCATCCTGCAGCGCGCCGATGTTGCCGCCAGTCCCGCCCAGGAAACCCTGTTCGGAACCGTGGAGATCGCCCCGGGCTCCGGCAACGTGCGCCATATCCACAACGGCACGGAGATCGGCATGGTGCTGGAGGGCCGGATCAGGCTGGAAGTCGACGGCCAGCCGACCCGGACCCTGGGCCCCGGCGAGACCTTCATGGTCGCCCGCGGGGCGCCGCACCGCTCGGTCCTCGACAGTCCGACGGGCGCCAAGCTCCTCTCCACCTGGACCGTGGATAAGGGCGGCGACCTGTTGATCCCCGTGAAATGAGATGACCCAACCCGCCGGAGACATTCCCGTGGGTCATCCGACCGGAGACGTCCCGGGACGCGCACTCGCGCGCCCCGGGACGGCATGGATCCGCCGCCTCGCCGCCGGCTGGTTTCGCGCGCTCGCCCTGGCGGGCGGTCGCTGGCGTTGGCCGTGGGTCGCCTTCGTGGTTATCGGGGCCGCGCTGGTGATGGCGAGCGGCTATGCCGCCGGCCGGCTCGCGGCCGAAGGCGGGCGACGGGATCTGCTGCGCCAGGCCAATGCCGCCGCCGCCCTGCATGCGGCTGTCCTCCGCAGCGAGCTCGAGAAGCATCGCTCCCTGCCGCTCGTGCTGGCGGACGACCGCGACGTACGGACGGCGCTTCAAGATCCGCGTCGCGCTCCCCAGGCCCTCGACGCCCGCCTCGAAGCATTGAGCGCCAATACCGGCGCGGCGGTGATCTACATTGTCGATCGCGAGGGCGTCACGCTGGCCGCCAGCAATTGGCGGCTGCCGACCAGCTTCGTGGGGTCCAATTACAGCTTCCGGCAGTATTTCAAGGACGCGATGCGCACCGGCACGGCGGAGCACTTCGCTCTAGGGACCGTCAGCGGGCGACCCGGACTCTACCTCGCCAGGCGTGTCGCCGGGCCCAACGGGCCGCTGGGCGCGGTCATCGTAAAGGTTGAGTTCGACCGGCTGGAAGCCCAGTGGACGAACCCCGGCGAACCAACCTTCGTCACCGATCCGCAGGGCGTTGTGCTGGTCACGAGCGTGCGCAACTGGCGGTTCCGCACGCTTCGTCCACTCTCCGCCGCCGACCGCGACAGCCTGGGCGCCACCTTCCAGTCCGGCACGGTCCCGCTGACGCCGCTGCCCATCCGCGCGCGCGCCGGGGCCGAGGTGGAGGTCACCGAGGACGCGCCGGCGGGACGCTATCTGCAGGCCAGCACTCCCACGGCGATGGGCGCCTGGACGCTGCACCTCCTCGAGCGCTCCGACCGCGTCGTCAGCCGCGCCGCGCAGGGAGCCCGAGTCACGGCCGCCCTGCTCTCGATCCTCCTGCTCATCGCTGCGGGCCTCCTCCTGCGCCGGCGGGAACGTGCGGCGACCCTGGCGGCCGTGCAGGAGGCAGCCCGCGCCGAACTCGAAGCGCGCGTCGAGGAGCGGACCGGCGCGCTGCGCACCGCCAACGACAAGCTGAAGCGTGAGATCGAGGAGCGTCGGCGGGCAGAGGCCACGCTGCTCGCCATGCAGGACAGCCTCGCTCAGGCCAACAAGTTCGCTACCCTGGGCCAGATCGCGGCGGGGGTGGCGCACGAGATCAACCAGCCTGTGGCGGCGATTCACAGCTACGCCGACAATGCCCTGGTCTTCCTCGGCCGGCGGCAGACGGCGCCCGCCCGCGACAACTTGAAGCTCATCGCTTCGCTCACCGACCGCATCGGCCTGATCACCGCCGAACTGCGCGAGTTCTCGCGCAAGTCCCGGGGACCCGCCGAGCCTACGTCCGTGGATGACGCGATCGCCGGCGCGCTGCTGCTCGTCAACTGGCGCGCCCGGCAGCAGGGGGTGCGGTTCGTCCGCCGGTCGGAGGCGAGCGGCGCCTGCGTCCTGGGCGACCGCGCGCGGCTGGAGCAGGTGTTGGTCAACCTCCTGCAGAATTCGCTGGAGGCGCTGACCGGCGTGAGGGAGCCGGTCGTCGAGATCGCCGTCGAGGTGAGCGCCAGGAAGGTGCGGATCGTGGTGACCGACAACGGCCCGGGGCTGGACCCCGCGATCTGCGCCAACCTGTTCACTCCGTTCGCCACGAGCAAGCTGAAGGGGCTCGGGCTGGGGTTGGTGATTTCGCGGGACATCGTCACCGAGTTCGGCGGCGAACTCTCGTTCAAGCCCGCGGCGGGCGGCGGCGCCGAGTTCACCATTTCCCTGAGGCGGCCATGATATTCAAGGACTCCGCGATCGTCGCCTTCGTCGACGATGACGACGCGCTTCGCGCCGCGAACGCGCAAAGCCTCGAACTGGCGGGGTTCAAGGTCCTGGCCCTATCGACCGCCCAGGATGCGTTGAACGAGATCCGTGCGGACTTCGAGGGGGTGGTCATCACCGACGTGCGGATGCCGCAGATGGATGGCAACCAACTGTTCCGTCGCCTGCGCGACCTCGACCCGGACCTTCCCGTGATCCTGATCACCGGCCACGCCAACGTCTCGGAGGCGGTGGAGGCGATCCAGGAAGGCGCCTACGACTACCTGGCCAAGCCTTATGGGGCCGACCGCCTGGTGGCCAGCGCGCGGCGGGCGCTTGAGAAGCGGCGGCTCGTGCTCGACAACCGCCGCCTGCGGGCCGCCGTGGCGGAAACCGAGACCGACGGCGCCCTGGTCGGCGAGACCAAGGCGATGGAGCAACTCCGCTCCACGATCCGCCAGATCGCCGGGACGGACATCGACGTCGTCCTGGAAGGGGAGACGGGAACCGGCAAGGAGCTGGTCGCGCGCTGCATCCACCGGCTGAGCCACCGCCGCGCCCGGCCATTGTCCACCATCGATTTCGCGGCCTTGCCCGACGTGATGGTCGAGAGCGAGCTGTTCGGCCACGAGGCCGGGGCCTTCGCCGGCGCCCTGCGTCGCCGCGTCGGCCGCATCGAGGCCGCCGACCGAGGCACCCTGTTCCTCGACGAGATTGAGAGCATGCCCGCCAGCGTGCAGGGCAAACTCCTGCGCGTGTTGGAGGAGCGGGAGATCACCCCGCTGGGCGGCAACGAGGTGCGCGGCCTCGATGTGCGCGTGATTACCGCGGTGAAGGGCGACCTCGCCCGGCTGGTCGAGAGCGGCGCCTTCCGTGGGGACCTGTTCCATCGCCTCGACGCGGTGCGCCTGCGAATTCCGCCGCTGCGGGAGCGGCGGGCGGACATCCCGTTGCTGTTCGCCCACTTCCTGGCGAAGGCCGCCGCGCGGTTCCGACGCGAGCCGCCGCCGCTCACCGACGCGGTTCGGCGGCGGCTGCTGGAGCATGCCTGGCCCGGCAACGCGCGCGAACTCAACCATTTCGCCGAGCGTGTCGTTCTGCGGGTGGGTGAGCTTGGTCTCGAGGAGACCGACGCCGGGTCCGAGGGCCTGCACGACCGCGTCGAGGCCTTCGAGGCCCAGATCATACGGGACACGCTGGTCCGCTGCTCCGGCGACGTCCGTATCGCCATCCAGACCCTCTCGCTGCCGCGCAAGACCTTCTACGACAAGCTCCGGCGGCACGCGATCGACATCGACCAATACCGCCACGGCCGGTGACCGCGGGGCGTCTGTGTCGAAGTTCGCCCAAGTCGCGGATCGGGCGTGCGGAGTTCGGCACCGGTTCTGCGGCTGAAGTCGAAAATTGCCTTAAATTACAACGCAAAGTCGGCGCGTCTGGCGGCGATTGAACATGCCGCTCCCGCTGTCACACTCTCCCCGGAAGCCAACAAAAAAGTCGGTTGGGAGGGTGGATGGAGCGTCGAGCACCGATAGCCGGACGTCGGGAGCCGCTCAGGCCCTGCGGCCGATGCTGGGAGGGCGCCCCGTGTTGCGTCGGCTGAAGAGTGTCTACGTCCAGGTGCTGATCGGCATCGTGGCGGGGGTGGCGGTCGGCTTCTTCTTTCCGCACGCGGGGGCGGCGATGCAGCCGCTGGGCGATGCGTTCGTCAAGCTGGTGAAGCTGGTGATCGCGCCGGTGATCTTCTGCACGGTCGCGGGCGGCATCGCCCAGATGAGCGACCTGAAGACCTTCGGACGTGTGGGCGGCAAGGCCCTCATCTATTTTGAACTGGTTTCAACGGCGGCGCTGGCGGTCGGCCTGGTCGTCGGCAGTCTCGTGCGGCCGGGGCGCGGGTTCAACATCGACGCCGGGGCGCTCGATCCCTCCGTCGCCGCCGGCTACGCCGCCAAGGCGAGCCATGGGCAGGGCGTGGTCGCCTATCTGCTGCACCTGATCCCGGACACCTTCTTCGCCGCCTTCGCCGAGGGCAACCTGCTTCAGGTTCTGCTCGTGGCCGTGCTCACCGGCTTCGCCTGCACACGCATGGGCGAGTTCGGCCAGAAGACCGCCGGCTTCCTTGAGGCGGCCGGCAAGCTGTTCTTCGGTATCATCCATGTGGTGGTAAGGCTCGCGCCCATCGGCGCGTTCGGCGCCATGGCCTTCACGATCGGCAACTACGGGGTCAGCAGCCTCGTCCAGCTGGGTGCTCTGGTAGGGACCTTCTATCTCACCAGCCTCATATTCGTGCTTGGCGTGCTGGGCGCGATTGCGGCCCTGGCCGGCTTCTCGATCCTGAAATTCCTGGCCTACATCCGCGAGGAGCTACTGATCGTGCTCGGCACCAGCTCCTCGGAGTCGGTGCTGCCGCAGATCATGGAGAAGCTGGTTCGCCTCGGCGCCTCCAAGTCCGTGACCGGCCTGGTCGTGCCGACGGGCTACAGCTTCAATCTCGACGGCACCAACATCTACATGACGCTGGCGACCCTCTTCCTCGCCCAAGCGACCAATACGCACCTGAGCCTGATGCAGGAGCTGACGCTAGTCGGCGTCGCCATGCTCACGTCCAAAGGCGCGAGCGGCGTCACCGGCGCGGGGTTTATCACCCTGGCCGCCACGCTGGCGGTCGTGCCTCAGGTGCCTATCGCGGCGCTGGCCGTGCTGGTCGGCGTGGACCGCTTCATGAGCGAGTGCCGGGCGCTCACCAATCTCGTGGGTAATGGCGTAGCGACCCTCATAGTGGCGCGTTGGGAGGGCCAGTTGGATCGTGAAAAGCTCCGGTTGGAGCTGAACCGGGGCCCAGCCTACGTGGAGGCCGTGCTTGAAAGGCCGGCAGACGCACATGCCGACGCGCGCGTACGGCCTTCGGTTGTCGCCGGCGCGACCGGTCCAACATGGGAGAGCCTGAACTGAGCGCCAATGCCTTGGCGCGCTCGGGTTGCAAACGGGATTCGCTCAAGGCCGGCGATTGCGCCGTGGTGGTCGTCCATCCGCTGAAGGACGGAGCCCGACGGCGGCGCCCTGGTCAGCGCCGCGTCAACGGGGGGCGGTCGTCGGCGGCAAAGAAACCCGCTCGGAAAACAGAAGAGGTCCATGAAGCCGATCCGAATCGATGAACGCCTTTGGAACACCGCCGCGGCGCCCGAGGGCATCCTTGAATGGTGGTTTCGTCTCGACGGGGCCCGCGTCGCCGTCGGGGAGAAACTCGCGCAGGTCCAGATCGGGGGCGCCCTTCACGACGTGACGTCCCCGGCGGCGGGGCAACTTCGCATTCTCGCCTTCACCGGGTCGGTCCTGGATCCCGGCTCCGTCATCGGCCAGGTGATCCCGGCATGAAACCCATCGCCCGACAGTCCTGGCCGCGGCGCGGTCCGAAAGCCTAAGACTTCCACCGGCTAGTCCTTGCGTCCACGGACAAGCTGGCGAGCGTTTCGTCAGGCATTAGTCCTGCGTATGCCTCCCGCCAGCAGGTTTGCACCCGATCTGAGCCATCTTTGGATGCCTCCGTACAGCCAAACTTCGAAGCTTCGCGCATTGCCGGGTTTGGCCATCAAGCCAGGGCGTGGGTCACCGAACGGATCAGCTCGCCGGCGAGACGGATGCCGCGGTCGTCGATGTCGTGCCCCAGCCCCGACAGCATGTGCGCCTGGGCCGGCGCCCCGATGTCCTTCAGGACGCGCATGGCCTGCTGTTGAGCGGCGGGGCTGACACGCGGGTCCTGGTCGCCCTGAATCAGCAGCACCGGCGGCCGGCGACCCGTGCGCGGCAGGCCGGCCGGCGCCAGGTTCGCCCCCGAGAAGGCGACGATCGCCGCCGGCAGCACCTTGCGGCGCAGGCCGGTGTTGAGGGCGGTGCTGGCTCCCTGGCTGAAGCCGACCAGGATCAGGCGCTCCGGCGCGAGCTTGTAGCGGGCGAGCTCGGCGTCGAGGAAGGCGTCGAGCGCCGGGCCTCCGCCGGCCGCCGCCCGGGCCTGGCGGTCGTGCTCGCTGATGCGGTTCTGGTCCTGGGGCGTGAACCAGCTGTAGCCGCCGTCGATGGCATAGGGCCCGTTCGGAGCGGCGAAGGCGGCGTTGGGCGCGTAGGGCTGGAAGCTGGGCGCCAGGCCGATCATGTCCGCCCCGTTCGAGCCGAAGCCGTGCAACAGGACGATGAGGGACCTGGCCGGCGCGCGCTCCGGCGGCCGGCGAGGACCGTCCCGCGGGCCGGGCTGGGCCGCGGCCTTCACGCTGCAGAGGAGGGTCGCGGCCGCCCCGATGCCGAAAACGCGTCGATCCAAGGCGGACCTCCCTTATCTCGTTGATGTTGACGTTAACATATCGCCGTTCTGGGCCAAGGTTCGATTGGAGGAGGGCGTGTGTCCGATTCCTTCGACGTCATCGTTGCCGCCGGAGGCGATCGGTACGCAGTCGATGGCTTAACGTCACCCCAGGCTAGACCCGCTCCAGGGCCAGGGCGGCGCCCTGGCCGACGCCGACGCAGAGGGTGGCCAGGGCCCGTTTGCCCCCGCGCGCCTCCAGGGCGTGGACGGCGGTCATCGCCAGCCGCGCGCCGCTCATGCCCAGGGGATGGCCCAGCGCGATGGC
>JAQGII010000338.1 GCA_028291305.1 Caulobacteraceae bacterium | reverse complement strand
CTGCTCTACGGCTACGGCTCCTATGGCGCGGCGATGGAGCCGTCCTTCTCGATCCGCAACCTGTCGCTGGTGGACCGGGGCTGGATCTGGGCCACCGCCCACATCCGCGGCGGCTCGGAAAAGGGCTGGGGCTGGTTCCTCGACGGCCGCCGCGGGAAGAAGAAGAACAGCTTCACCGATTTCATCGCCTGCGCCGACCATCTGACGGCGGCCGGCTATGGGCGGCCGGGCCGGATCGTCGCCTACGGCGGATCGGCCGGCGGCATGCTGATGGGCGCGGTGGCCAACCTGCGGCCCGAGCTGTGGGCCGGGATCATCGCGGCGGTGCCCTTCGTCGACGTGCTCAACACCATGAGCGACACCTCCCTGCCGCTGACCCCGCCGGAATGGCCGGAATGGGGCAACCCGCTGGAGGACGCGGCGGCCTACGACTACATCGCCTCCTATAGCCCCTACGACAACGTCGCCGCCCTGCCCTATCCGGCGGTGCTGGCCACCGGCGGTCTGTCCGATCCGCGGGTCACCTACTGGGAGCCGGCCAAGTGGACGGCCAGGCTCCGGCGCGAGACCACCAGCGGCGACCCCGTCCTGTTGAAGATCAACATGGAGGCCGGCCACGGCGGCGCCTCGGGGCGGTTCGACTTCCTCAAGGAGATCGCCCTGGACTACGCCTTCGCCGTCTGGGCCGCCGAACAGGGCTGGGAGAAGGCATGATCGTCAGGCCCGCGACCTCCGCCGACGCCGAAGCCATGGCCGAGATCTACGGCCACAACGCGCTGCATGGGGCCGGCACCTTCGAAGAGGCCCCGCCGACGCCGCAGGAGATGGCGGCGCGGCTGCAGACGGTGCAGGCGCGCGGCCTGCCCTGGGTGGTGGTGGAGGACGAGGGGCGCGTGCTCGGCTTCGCCTACGCCGGGCCCTACCGCCTGCGCTCGGCCTACCGCTACACCGCCGAGGACAGCGTCTATGTGGCGCCGGGCGCCCAGGGCCGGGGCGTCGGCCGCGCGGCCCTGCAGCGGGTGATCGAGGCCTGCGAGGCGATGGGCCTGCGCCGGCTGGTGGCGGTGATCGGCGATTCCGCCAACGCGGGCTCGGTCAACCTGCACCGGTCGCTGGGCTTCCTGCCGGTCGGGACCCTGCCCGACGTCGGCTACAAGCACGGCCGCTGGCTGGATGTGGTGCTGATGAGCAGGCCGCTCAACGGGGGATCCGCCAGCGCGCCGGGCGAAGGCGGCCTGGACCTGTAGCCCGCCGCTCGAGGGGGAAGGGTGATCGTTTCTGGAACGCGCGTCGCCGCGGCGGGTTGGATAAACGCCCCCTGCGAGACGCCCCATGCCCGATGACCCCGCCCCCGAGGCCAAGCCCAACACCCCCTCCCCGCAAAAGGACCCGCCCGGCATCGCCTCCGGCGTCATGAAGAAGGATGCCGCGACCGGGCCCCGGCCGCCCGGCCGCGCCCGCCCGGGGGAAGAGCCCGACGGATTGGCCAACCCGCCGGCGGCCGCGCAAGAATAGTTGCGGACGGGCGCGGGCCGCCCCAAGTACGGCCCAGCCTGTTCCGGCGCTCCCCGAGGTTCGTCCATGCCAGACCTGTCCGCCTTCCCGATCGCCCGGCGCTGGAAGCCCGAACACCCCGACCGCCTGCAGCTCTACTCGGCGCCCACGCCCAACGGGGTCAAGGTGTCGATCGCCCTGGAGGAGATCGGCCTGCCCTACGAGCCGCATTTCATCGACATCGGCGCAAACCTGACCTGGACGCCCGAATACCTGGCGCTCAATCCCAACGGCAAGATCCCGGCGATCATCGACCCGGACGGTCCGGGCGCAAAGCCGCTGGCCCTGTTCGAATCCGGCGCCATCCTGATCTACCTAGCGGACAAGACCGGCAAGCTGGCGCCCATCGACCCGGCGGGCCGCTACGAGACCATCCAGTGGGTGATGTTCCAGATGGGCGCCATCGGGCCGATGTTCGGGCAAGTGGGCTTCTTCCACAGGTTCGCGGGCAAGGACTACGAGGACAAGCGCCCCCGCGACCGCTACGTCGCCGAATCCCGGCGCCTGCTGGGGGTGATGGAGACCCGCCTGACCGGCCGCGACTGGATCATGGGCGACCAGTACACCATCGCCGACATCTCCATGCTCGGCTGGGTGCGCAACCTGGTGGGCTTCTACGGCGCCGGAGACCTGGTGGGCTTCGCCGACTTCAAGGCCGTCGGCGCGTGGCTGGAGCGGGGATTGGCGCGGCCGGCCGTGCAGCGAGGGCTGGAGATTCCGAAGCGGCCGTGATGGCGGAGGCTGGCTGGGGGACTAGGACTCGAACCTAGAATGACGGTACCAAAAACCGCAGTGTTACCATTACACCATCCCCCAACGGGATGCGCGGCGCGGGGCCACGAAGGCGGTCGAGATAGCGCAAGCCCCCAGGCAATGCAACGCCATTGCAGCGGCCGGCGCGCGGTTCCTTGAGCCCGGAAAACCGACCGCGAATTCATCGCCCCACATCGCTTGCGGACCCAGGGGGGCTGCTCTATAAGGCCCGCCTCACGTCGGAGTATAGCTCAGCCTGGTAGAGCACCGTCTTCGGGAGGCGGGGGTCGCAGGTTCGAATCCTGCTACTCCGACCATCTTTCCCGCACCGAAGCGCCACATTTGAATCTGCCATTTGACCCCGGCGAGCCGGGGCCTAGATTGCGGGCGTGGCGCTGCGGACAGCGCCGCCAAGCGGCCGGTGGAAATCCCTGAATGAAGCAGTTTATCGTCACCGTGGCCGGCGTCTTCGTCGGCCTGCTGCTGTTCTTCGTCGGCGTGCCCCTGCTGATCGTCGCCCTCATCGCCAGCGCCGCCCGGCCCTCGGCGCCGCCTGCGGTGAGCGTGCTGCAGCTGGACCTGCGCGGCGCCCTGCCCGACCAAGACCCGAGCAACGCCCTGGCGGCGCTGCGCACCCATGCGCCGTCCGTGCTGTCGATCGAACAGACTCTGCGCCGGGCCGAGGCCGACGGGCGGGTGAAGGCCCTGTTCGTGCGCCTGCCCGAAGGCGGCATCGCCCCCGCGGCGGCCGACGAGCTGCGCCTGGCGTTCAAGCATTTCCGCGGCGCGGGCAAGAAGGTGCTGGTGCACAGCCAGGGCCTGTACGCCTCCGGCATCGTGTCCTCGACCTATATGCTGGGCGCTTCGGGAGACGAGCTGTGGATGCAGCCGGGCGCACCGTTCCAGGTGACCGGGCTGGCCAGCGAGGAGATGTTCTTCAAGCGCTTCTTCGACAAGTGGGACATCAAGCCGGAGTTCGAGCAGCGCTACCAGTTCAAGACCGCGGTCAATCCCTACCTCTACGACGACTTCACCCCGGCGCACCGGGAGTCGGACCTGTCGTGGATGGGCTCGATCTACAACACGACCCTGGCCGCCGTGGCCGCCGACCGCAAGATGGCGCCGGACGCCCTCAGGGCCGCTGTGGAGGCGGGGCCCTACAGCGCAGAGCAGGCCCAGGCCAAGGGGCTGGTGGACAAGGTCGGCCAAGTGCACGACGCCCAGGTCACGGCCCTGGCCGGGGCCGGGCCCGGCGCCAAGCTGGTCGACCTGGACGACTACAAGGCCTCCCTGCGCGGGCAGCCGGACGCCTCGTCCACCGACCCGGTGATCGCCGTGGTCCAGGCCGAGGGGCCGATCCAGACCGGCACGGGCGGCAACGACCTGTTCGGCAGCACCGCCAACATCTATTCCGACGATGTCTCGGACGCTCTCTACAAGGCGGCCCGGGACAGGAGCGTGAAGGCCATCGTCCTGCGCGTCTCCTCCCCCGGCGGCGGCGACACCGCGTCCGAACAGATCCTGGGCGCCGTGCGTGCGGCCAAGGCGGCCGGCAAGCCGGTGGTGGTCAGCATGGGCACCTACGGGGCTTCAGGGGGGTATTGGATCTCGTCCCAGGCCTCGGCCATCGTCGCCGAGCCCACCACCCTGACCGGCTCGATCGGCGTCTACGGCGGCAAGTTCGCCATCGGCGAGGCCCTCTCCAGGTTCGGGGTGGATGTGCGCCAGGTCGGCGTGGGCGGCGATTTCGCCTCGGCCTACAGCGTCGGCAAGCCGTTCGACGCAAAGCAGAAAGCGGCCTTCGCCAAGGCCATCGACGACGTCTACGGCGGCTTCATCGCCCGGGTGGCCGACGGCCGCCACATGTCCTTCGACAAGGTGCGCGACATCGCCAAGGGCCGGGTGTGGACCGGCGCCCAGGCCAAGCAGCTGGGGCTGGTGGACGAGGTCGGCGGCTTCTACGAGGCGGTGGACAAGGCCAAGAGCCTGTCGGGCCTGACCGGCCGGTCGGTGCGCCTGAAGCGGGTCACCGCCGGCGGCTCGCCGCTGGGGGCGTTCGGCAAGGCGCTGGGCATCAGCGAGGACGGCGTGCGCGCCCTGGCGACGCTCGGCGCGGTGATGGGCGATCCCAAGGTGCAGGGCCTGATGGCCCAGGTGAACACCGCCCGCCTGCGCCAACAGGGCGCCCTGGTCCTGGCCCCGACGCCGGTGCGGTGACGCCAAAACCCTCTCTCCCCGGACGACGGGGGCGAGGGTTGTTATCCCGGTGGCTTGTGCCCCGCGAAACACAGGTAGCGCGTGCGGTGCCAGTCGGACAGGTTGTCGACCCAGCCGGTGATCTTGGGGCTGACCAGGTTCTTGCTCACGTAGAAGAAGATCGGCGCGATGGTCGCGTCCTCCATGGCCATATGCTCGGCCTTGGCCAGGTCCTGGCCGCGACGGACGATATCGACCTCGTGGTCGGCCTGGTCGAGCAGGGCGTCGTAGGCGGGGTTCTTGTAGTCGGTATAGTTCTGCGGCCCCGTGGTCGATTTCATCAGATAGAGGAAGGTCATCGGGTCGTTGTAGTCGGCGATCCAGGCGATGTCGGCCGCCTGGAAGTTGCGCGCGCTGTAGTCCGAATAGGCGATCTGCGACTCTTCCGGATAGAGGCTGGCCTCGGCGCCGATGGCGCGCCAGTCGGCCTGGACCGCCGGATAGATCAGCTGCGGATCGTTGGTGTTGCGCATCTTGAACTCGAACTTGAGCGGATGCTGCGGCGTGTAGCCGGCCAGCGCCATCAGGCGCCGCGCCTCGGTCTGCCGCCGCTCCAGCGACCAGCCGGCCCAGTGCGGCGGCTCCGAGCCCGGATAGCTGGCCACGCCCGGCGGCACGAAGGTGTAGGCCGGCAGTTGGCCGCCGCGCATCAGCTTGTTGGTGATGAAGTCACGGTCGATGGCCATGGTCAGCGCCTGGCGCACGCGGATGTCCTTGAACGCGGGCACGGCGTTGGGGTTGAAGCCGAGGAAGGTGGTCCCGAGCCAGGTCTTCACATGCACATAGGCCGGAATCTGGTCCGGCCGGCGCAGGTAGGCGATGCGGTTGGACTGGATGTCGTTGGCGGAATCGATCTCGCCGCGGCGCACGGCCCGCTCGACGGCGATGGCGTCCGAGCCCGGGTGGTAGTTGACCTCGTCGATACACACCGACTTGGCGTCGTAGAAGTAGGGATTGCGCACCGCATGGATGCGGTCGCCCAGCACCCAGGACTTGATGATGTAGGGGCCGTTGGACACCCAATGGCGCGGGTCGGTCCACTGGTCGCCGTACTTCTCGATGACGTGCCGCGGCACCGGATACATGGTCTCGTGGGTCGCCACGCGCAGCAAGTAGGGCACCGGGTGGGTCAGGTGGATGCGCAGGGTGTGGGCGTCGGGCGCATCCACGCCCAGCGCGGTCAGCGGCAGCTTGCCGCCGTTCACCGCCTCGGCATTGGTGATCATATAGAGGATGTAGGCGTACTCGGAGGCGAACTTCGGGTCCATCAGCCGGCGCAGCGAATAGACGAAATCGTCGCTGGTCAGAGGCGCGCCGTCCGACCATTTGGCGTCGCGCAGATGGAAGGTCCAGGTCAGGCCGTCGGCCGAGGTTTTCCACGACGTCGCCATGCCCGGAGCCGGCTCCCCCATCGGGTCGTACTGGACAAGGCCGGTGAACATGTCGCCCAGGAGGTGATCCTCGTTGACGGTGGTGGCCTTGAGCGGGTCCAGGGTCAGCGGATCGATGACATTGCCGCGTTCGTAGCAGAGCTTGCCCGCCGGGCAGGGCGGGCGCGAGCCGCCGGAATCGCAGCTGGACGCCATCAGGGCGCCGAGGGCGGCGCCGGCCAGCATCAAGGTCCGCCACGCCCGCATCAGCGATCCTTGGGGTCGATGGCGTCGCGCAGCCCGTCGCCGATGAAGTTGAAGGCCATCAGGGTCACGACCATGACGATGGAGGGGAAGATCAAGAGCCAGGGCGCGAGCTCCATGTCCTGGGCGCCCTTGGAGATCAGCGAGCCGAGCGAGGTCAGGGGCTCCTGCACGCCCAGGCCCAGGAAGCTGAGGAAGCTCTCCGCCAGGATCACGCCGGGGATGGTCAGGGTGACGTAGACCACCACCGGGCCCAGCAGGTTGGGCACGATATGGCGGATGACGATGGCGTTGCGCTCCAGTCCCGCCGCCCGCGCCGCCTCGATGAATTCGCGCTGCTTCAGGCTGAGGGTCTGGCCGCGCACGATGCGCGCCATGGTCAGCCACTCCACCGCGCCGATGGCCAGGAACATCAGGATGAAATTGCGCCCGAAGGTTACCATCAAGAGGATCACGAAGAAGATGAACGGCAGGGAGTAGAGGATGTCGACGATGCGCATCATCACCTCATCGACCCGCCCCCCGATGTAGCCGGCGGTGGCACCCCACAGGACGCCGATTACCAGCGAGACGAAGGTCGCCACCACCCCCACCGCCAGCGACACGCGCAGGCCGATGAGCAGGCGGGCCAGCAGGTCGCGGCCCAGGGCGTCGGAGCCGAGCAGGTGGCCGCCGGTCAGCGGCCCCATCCAGACGTCGTTCTTGTTGATCTGGTCGAAGGGGAAGGGCGCCAGGTAGGGCCCCACGGCGGCGGCGACCACCAGCAGCGCCAGCACCACCATGCTGGTCACCGCCGCATGGTTGCGCAGCAGGCGGCGGCGGGCGTCGTCCCATAGGCTGCGGCCCTTGAGCACCGCGCTCTGCATGGCGTCGGCGCCCTTGCGCGACCCTGGAACGAGGATGCTGCTCAGGACAGCCTCACGCGCGGGTCGAGCGCCGCGTAGAGCACGTCGGCGACGAGGTTGAGGAACAGGATCAGGCCAGCGTAGAGGATCACCACCCCCATCACCACCGTGTAGTCGCGCTGCAGGGCGGAGGCGACGAAGGCGCGGCCGATACCAGGCAGGGAGAAGATCCGCTCCACCACCAGCGAGCCGGTAATCACCCCGGCGGTGGCGGGCCCCAGGTAGCTGACCAGGGGCAGGATGGCCCCGCGCAGGGCGTGGCGCAGCACCACGCTGTGTTCGGGCAGGCCCTTGGCGCGGGCGGTGCGCACATAGTTGGAGCGCAGCACCTCGATCATGCCGGCCCGCGTCAGGCGCGAGATGATGGCGATCTGCGGCAGGGACAGGACCGCCACCGGCATCACAAAATAGCGCCAGGCCGAGCTGAGCGGCTGGCTCGCCGTCGGCCAGCCGCCGGTTGGCAGCACCCCCAGCATGGAGGCGAACAGCAGCACCAGCAGCGGCGCGGTGACGAAGGTCGGGATGCAGACGCCGAGCACCGCCACCCCCATGGCCGTGTAGTCGGCCGGGCCGTTCTGGCGCAGGGCCCCGACCACGCCGAGGCTGACGCCGACGATGGCGGCGATGGTCATGGCCAGGCCGCCGATCAGCAGGCTGTGGGGAAAGCCCTCCGAGATGATCTTGAGGACGGTCTTGTCCTTGTATTTCAGCGACGGGCCGAGGTCGCCGTGCAGCACGCCGCCGACATAGGTGGCGTATTGCACCGCCAGCGGCCGGTTCATGCCGTACTTGGCCATGACGTTGGCCTCCACCTCCGGCGACAGGTGGCGCTCGTTGACGAAGGGGCTGCCCGGCGCGGCGCGCATCATGAAGAAGGCCAGGGTGACCACGATGAACATCGTGGGGATGGCGATCAGCAGACGTCGGAACAGGAACCGCAGCATCAAGGAGTCCGAACGGCCCCGCGCACACAACGGCGTGGCGGCGGGGGCGAACCGGTTGCGAAAGTTTCACCCGTCCCCGATGTTGTCAATGAAACGAGCCGGCCCGGCGCTTGCGGGCCCAGGCGGTGGTGGAGTGACCGAGGCATGACCGATTTCCGCAAGGTGACCGACGAATTTTCGGTCGCGCCACAGATCGAGCCCGGCGACATCGCCCAGGCGGCCAAACAGGGCTTCGTGCTGGTGATCAACAACCGGCCGGACGACGAGCAGCCGGGCCAGCCGTCCAGCGCCCAGATGGAGGCCGAAGCCAGGAAGGCCGGCATCGAATACGCCCATGTGCCGGTGCGCGGCATGCCGACCCAGGATCAGATCGACCAGGTGCAGACCCTGGTCGAGCGGGCGCCGGGGCCGGCGCTGGCCTTCTGCCGCTCGGGCACGCGCTCCATCGTCACCTGGTCGCTGGGCCAGAGCCAGGCCGGGCTGCGCTCGCCGCAGGCGTTGATCCAACTGGGCCAGGACGCCGGATACGATCTCTCGCAGGTGCTGGGCTGACCAGGCCCCCGTCGATGATCCCCTTCGTCCGTCAGATCGATTTTCGCTACGGCGAGCCCGATCAGGTCTCGCCCCTGATCCGCCGGGTGATCGCCGACAATCCAGGCCCGTTCACCTTCAAGGGCACCGGCACCTACATCGTCGGCCGCGGCGAGGTGGCGGTGATCGATCCGGGACCGATGGACGCCGACCACCTGGAGGCGCTGCTCAAGGCCACCCAGGGCGAGCGGGTCGCCGTGATCCTGGTCACCCACGACCATGCCGACCACGCCCCCCTGGCCGACGGTCTGGCCAAGGCGACCGGCGCCCGGATCATCGGCTGCGAACCGCATCCCGACCGCCAGGCCCCGCCGCAGGGTGTCGAGGAGGGGCTGGACCGCGTCTATCGCCCCGACCGCACGCCGGCCGACGGCGAGCTCATCGCCGGGCCGGGCTGGACGCTGCGCACCCTGCCCACCCCCGGCCACACCGCCAACCACCTGTGCTTCGCGCTGGAGGAGGAGAACGCCCTGTTCACCGGCGACCATGTGATGGGCTGGTCGACCACGGTGGTGATCCCTCCGGACGGCGACATGACCGACTACTACGCCAGCCTGGAGCGGGTGAAGGCGGGCGGCTTCGCCACCCTGTGGCCCACCCACGGTCCGCCGATCACCGACCCCGGCCCGTTCCTGGACGCCTACCTCGCCCACCGCAGGCGGCGCGAGGCGCAGATCCTGGGCGTGCTGGGACGCGGCCCGGCGATGATCGACAGCCTGGTGGGCGAGATGTACGTCGGCCTGGACAAGCGCCTGCAGCGCGCCGCCGCCGCCTCGGTGCTGGCCCATCTGCTGCATCTGGTGAAGACCGGGCAGGTGGTCAGCGACGGCCATCCGGGGCTCGAGAGCGAGTTCCACCTGGCGGAGTGAACACGGCGGATACAGCCTACACTTCGCCGGGACGGGCGGAAAAAACAAACCACCGATCTCAGCGCGTCGAGTCCACCCGCCGCCAGGTGACCACGCCCGGATCGCGCTTCAGCTGTTCGTCCAGAATCCGCGCGTCCGCATCCGACGCATCCCCGATGCGCGCGTCCAGCCGGGCGGCCATCACCGGCGCGGGGGCCTCCAGCCAGAAGCCGGCGAAGCCGACGCCGGCCTCGCGGGCCAGGGCCTGGGCCGCGTCGCGCTCCTCGGGTCGCAGGAAGACGGCGTCCAGGATCGCCGAACGGCCGGCCTGCAGCACGATCCGCGCGTCATCCAGCATGCGGCCATAGACCCGCGCGGCCTGGTCGGGCGCATAGGCCTCGGGCGGCAGGCCCTCGCGCGGGCCCCGGCCCCACAGGCGCTTGCGAATCTCGTCGGAGCGCAGGATCACCGCGCCGGGGGCGCCGCCCAGGCCCGGCGCCAGGGACCGCGACAGGGTGGACTTGCCTGAGCCCGACAGCCCGCCCACGGCATAGAGCACCGGCTTGGGCCAGGTCAGGTGCTCAAGCGCCGCCTGCACATAGGCGCGCGCCGCCTCGCCGTCGCCCTGCTGGGCGGTGACGTGGGCGCGGACCGCCGCGCGCACCGACAGGAACAGGGGCAGGACGCCGAGGCCGCGCAGGGCCTGTTCGTTGAAGCTGCGGGCCGCCTCGTCGAGGTAGCCGTTCAGCACCCGGTTGGCCCCGCCGCCCTGCCCCCGGAACGCCAGGTCCATGAGCAGGAAGGCGAGGTCGTAGAGGACGTCGATCTCGCTCAGGGTGTCGTTGAACTCGATGCAGTCGAACAGCACCGCGCGGCCGTGCTCCTGCACGATATTGGCCAGGTGCAGGTCGCCGTGGCAGCGGCGCAGCTGGCCCGCGGCGCCGCGCCGGTCGAGCTCGGCCTCGCGGCGGGCGAATTCCGCGTCGGTGGCGGCGATCAGCGCCTCGACCGGTTCGCTGCCCAGCACCGGGGCCAGTTCGCGCAGGTGCGCGGTGTTGGACGTCACCACATAGCCGAGCGACCCGGCGCCGCCCTTCCGGATGTCCGCGCCGGCGTGGAAGCCGGCCACCTGGCGCCCGAGCGCCTCGGCGAAGTCGCCCTCCACCACCTCGGGGGTGTTGGCCAACACCGCCCGGGGATCGAACCGGCGCATGCGCAGCACCGTCTCCAGCTGGCGGCCGGCGCCGTCGAAGCCGAGCGTGCCGTCGGCGTGGCGGATCACGGGGACCACGGCTTGGTAGATGTCAGGCGCGGTGCGGCGGTTGAAGTCCAGCTCCCGCCGCACGGCCCAGGCGCGCTTCTCGGCGGTCGAGAAGTCCAGGTAGCCGAGGTCGACCGCCCGCTTCAGCTTGTAGGCGTGCTCGCCGATCAGGAAGACCTGGGCGATGTGGGTCTCGATCACCTCGTCGGCCGGCGTCCCGCCGCCGGCGCCGGCCCGCAGCCAGGCCGAGACCGCGTCCAGGTCGGGATCGCTGGGGGCGTGCATACGAGAACTCAGGGGTACAGGGTCTGGGTGGTCCAGCCGCCCTCGGCGCGGACATAGAGGCGCCGCTCGTGCAGGCGGAACGGCCGGTCGCGCCAGAACTCGATGCTGTCCGGCAGCACCCGGAACCCCGACCAGTGCGGCGGGCGCGGCACCGGGCCGAGGCCGAACTTCAGCCCGTATTCGGCGACGCGCTTCTCCAGGTCGAAGCGGCCTTGCATGGGCTGCGACTGGTCCGACGCCCAGGCCCCGATCTGGCTGTGGCGGGCGCGGCTGGCGAAATAGGCGTCGGCCTCCGCCGCCGTCACCGCCTCCACCGCCCCGCGCACCCGCACCTGGCGGCGCAGGGATTTCCAGTGGAACAGCAGGGCGGCCTTGGGGTCCGAGGCCAGCTCGCGGCCCTTGGCGCTGCCGAGGTTGGTGTAGAAGACGAAGCCGCGCGCATCGACCTCCTTGAGCAGCACCATGCGCGCGTCCGGCAGGCCGTCGCCATCGACGGTGGCCAGGGTCATGGCGTTGGGATCGTTGGGTTCGCTGTTGTCGGCGTCCGCCAGCCAGGCGCGGAACAGGGCGATGGGATCGCCGGCCGGCGGCAGGTCCTCGTGGGGCTTCACCGGCTGGCCCAGATAGTCGGCGTCGCTGGGCGTGGGCGGGATCAAGGGGTCATGCTGACTCATGACCTCCTCTATAGCCGGGCTTGCCGCGCGAGGCAGCGTTTAACCGGTCATTGACCGTCCTGGCCGCTATTGGGCCGGATGAGCGCCCATCCATGAGCACAGGCGAAGTCCGCACCGAAACCCACGCGCGCGCCATCCTCGGTCTGGCGGCGGACGCCCCGTCGTCGGCCTGGCGCGGGGCGTTCCAGCGCGAGGTCAAGGCGGCCCACCCCGATCGCGGCGGCGATCCGGAGCGGGTGCGCCTGGTGATCGAGGCCTACCGCTATCTCAAGCTCGCCGAATCGAAGCCGCGCGAGCCCGGGCCGCAGCCCGCCCGCGCCCAGGCCCGGCCACGGCCGCAGCCCGCCGCCAAGCCGGCGCCGCAGGCCCAGCC
>JAQGII010000321.1 GCA_028291305.1 Caulobacteraceae bacterium | reverse complement strand
CGCGACCGTCCCGCCGGAGCTGCCGCACGAGGCGCTGCAGACCCTGCGCCAGGCGATGAGCCGCGACGCCGGCGTGGTGCGCGACGGGGCCGGCCTGCTGCGCCTGCTGGCCCGGATCGACGCCTTGGCCCGCGCGCACGGCCCCGCCCTGCCGCTGGTCGCCGCCCGTCTCCTGGCCCGCTGCGCCCTGGACCGCACCGAGAGCCGCGGCGCCCACTTCCGCTCGGACTGCCCGGACCTGGCCCCCGCCCGCCGCACGCTCACGACCCTGGCCGAGCTGGGCCCGCGAACCTCGCTTCGGGAAGCCGCCGAATGATGCCGGCGCCGCTGCCCGACCTGCTGATCGACCCGGTGGTCCGCGCCGCGCTGCTGGAGGACCTGGGCCGGGCGGGCGACATCACCGCCGCCGCCTGTGTGCCCGCCGGCACGCGGATGACCGCCCGCTTCGCCGTGCGCAGGGCCGGCCGCGTCGCCGGGCTGGACTGCGCCCGCCTGGCCATCGCCGCCCTCGATCCCACGGCCAGCTTCAAGGTCAGGATCAGCGACGGGCGGGACGCGCCGGCCGGCGGCGTCCTGGCCGAGGTCGAGGCCGACGCCCGGTCCCTGCTTTCCGCCGAGCGGGTGGCGCTGAACCTGCTGGGCCGCCTGAGCGGCGTGGCCACCGCCACCGCCGCCTACGCCAGGGCCATCGAGGGCACCGGCGCCCGCATCACCTGCACGCGCAAGACCACCCCCGGCCTGCGGGCCCTGGAAAAGTACGCCGTGCGCTGCGGCGGGGGGATCAACCACCGCTACGGCCTGGATGACGCCATCCTCATCAAGGACAACCACATCGTTGCCTCCGGCGGCATCGGCCCGGCGCTGGAGCGGGCCAGGGCGGCGGCCGGTCACCTGGTGCGGATCGAGATCGAGGTCGACACCCTGGCCCAGCTGGACGAGGCCCTGCCCTATGGCCCGGACGTGATCATGCTCGACAACTTCAGCCTCGACGATCTGCGCGCCGCCGTCGCCCGCGCCAAGGGGCGGGCCATCCTGGAAGCCTCCGGCGGGGTGACCCTGGCAACGGCGCGCGCCATCGCCGAGACCGGCGTGGACGTGATCTCGTCGGGCGCGCTGACCCACTCCTCGCCCGTGCTGGACATCGGGCTGGACGCGGACTGACCTGCGGGCGGAACAGCCGCCGGACGGGGCGAGTTGGACCTGATCCAGTCAGGAGGCCGCCCCATGTCCAAAGCCCCTCCCATCCCGCCGGAGCAACGCGCGCCGCTCGGCGCGGCCAAGGCCGCTATCGCCGGCGGGCGTCACGACCGCCGCGACCTGAAGGACGGCGTCCAGTCGAGCGAGCCGGGCGACGCCGACGTCAACCTCGACACCCAGGGGCGGTTCGCCAACACGCGGCAGAACGTGCGGCCCCAGTGGAAGGTGCAGGACCGCTGACCAGGCCCGGCAAAGCCCGTCTGCAACACTGGCAGTGGCGGTTTTCGACGCTATATAGTTGGCCATGAGCACCTCCCGCATGCCCTCCATCTTCGTTGGCCACGGCTCGCCCATGACCGCCCTGGAAGACAACGACACCACCCGCGCCTGGCGGCGCCTCGGCGAGCGCCTGCCGCGCCCGCGCGCCGTGCTGGCGATCTCGGCCCACTGGGAGACCAAGGGGGTGCTGATCACCGCCGCCGAGCGGCCGCGCACCATCCACGACTTCTACGGCTTCCCGCCGGACCTCTACGCCAAGCAATATCCGGCGCCCGGCGATCCGGCCCTGGCCCAGCAGCTCCAGGGCATGCTGGCGCCCTACGCCCGCGCCGACCTCGACAGCTGGGGCTACGACCACGGGACCTGGAGCGTGCTGACGCACATGTATCCGGATGCGGACGTGCCGGTGGTCCAGCTCAGCATGGACGTCCGGCTGGGGCCGCGCGGGCATTACCAGATCGGCCAGGCCCTGGCGCCGCTGCGCGACCAGGGCGTGCTGATCTTCGGCACCGGCAACATCGTGCACAACCTCCGGCTCTACGACCGGCGGCCCGGCGCGCCGGCGCAGCCGTGGGCGCAGCGGTTCACCGACGTGGTCAAGGCCAAGGTGCTGGCCGGCGACCATGAGGCCCTGATCGACTACGCCCACCTCGACCCGGAAGTGGACCTGGCCTTCCCCGAGCCGGAGCACTTCCACCCCCTGCTCTACGTGCTGGGCGCGCAGGCGCCGGGCGAGCGGGTCGAATTCGCCACCGACGAGGTGTTCTCCTCGATCTCGATGACCTCGGTGCTGGTGGGGGCGGAGCCGCTGAAGGCGGCGGCCTAGGCCCTTCTCCCCGGCGGGGCGAAGGAGGGGCCCGGGCACAGCGCGGGTTGTTATTTCCCCTTGTCCTTGAAATCCTTGCGCCAGCGGACCGACAGCTTGGCGCCGCCCTGGTAGACGCCGCCGCCCTGGGTGGTGGGGGTCTGGTTGGCCACGCTGGAGACCAGCGAGAGGTTGCGCGTCACGCGATATTCCACCTGCACGCTCGGCCCCGCCCGGCCGCCGCCGGCCAGCTCCACATAGACGTTGTCGGTCAGGTACTTGCCGCCCGCCACGCTGACGCCGGTCTGGCCGCCGCCGACCAGGGCCAGCCGGTCCAGCCGGGCGAAGGAGCGCAGGCCGCCGATCACGTCGAACCCGCCGCCCGCCGCCAGGGCGGTGAGGGCCGACGCCAGCTGCGCGGCCTCCAGCGGCGACAGCTGCGCCGCCGAGGCGCCGAACAGCACCTGGGACAGCACCTCGTCATTGGGCAGGACAGGGGTGGAGCTCAGCGAGATCTGCGGCTTGGCGGCCGTGCCCTGGATGCGGATCACCGCCGTCAGCGACGGATCCTGGCGGGTCGCGGTCAGGTCGAGCCGGATCTGGTTGGGGTCGTTGGACAGGCGCACCACGCCCCGGTCGTCGAACTCGAACCGCTTGCCGGCGAAGTCGTAGGCCCCGCGCACCACGCGGGCCTCGCCGTCCAGCACCGGCTTGGCCGTGGTGCCGGTGACCCGCGCGTCCAGCGACATGTCGACGTCCAGCCCGCGTCCCTTGACCAGGACGCCCTTGCCGGCCTTCAGGGTCACATCGATGGTTACCCCCGTGGGCTGGCCGCCCCCGGCCGCCGGGGTGACAACGGGCGTGAGCTGCTCGTCGAGGCGGAACGGACGGTTCTTCTCGATCACGTCCATGGTCACGATGTTCGGGCCGGTGCGCGCGGCGGCGTTGACCTCGGCCCTGACCAGGTTGAGCGCGCCGGCGATCTTGGCCTTGCCGTCGGCCCCGCGGGTGATGGCCACCTGGCCGCTGGCGTCGGCCTGGGCGGTGTCGTTGTCGATCAGGCGGAAGCTGTTGAGGTTCAGCGTCATGGTGCTGCCGCCGCCGCGCGCCAGGCTGATCTGGCCGGAGCCGGACACCTGGCCCTTGAGCCCGTCGGTGGCCTGGAACTTGTCGAGCGAGATGGTGTCGGTGTTGAGCGCCGCGCCGATGGCCAGGTTGCGCAGCTTCAGCCCGCTGCCGTAGTCGTTGAACAGGCCGTTCGCGAGGTCCGCCCGGCCGGTGATCTTGGGGTCGGCCA
This sequence comes from Caulobacteraceae bacterium, assembly GCA_028291305.1. Lineage (GTDB taxonomy): Bacteria > Pseudomonadota > Alphaproteobacteria > Caulobacterales > Caulobacteraceae > BOG-938. The sequence goes on along the minus strand of JAQGII010000321.1, from coordinate 1,178 downwards.
GGGTGCCGCCGAGCGTCGCCTTGGCCGTCAGCCGGCCGCCGACCGTGCGCTCGCCGCCCAGGAACAGGTCCCACAGCGGCTGGATCTCGCCGTCCGCCTGGAAGGTCCCCTGCATGGGCGTGGTGCGCACCAGGGCGATGCGGAACGGTGCGGCGGAAGCCTCGGCCGGCAGCACCAGGTCGGCGGCGGAGGTCAGGCCCTGGGGACTGCTGAGCCTGGCGTTGATCGTCACCCGGTCATTGTCCAGGGCCGCCTTGATAACCCCGTCGATCGACAGGCCCTTGCGGGCGTCCCGGCTGCGGGCGTTCTTCAGCTCGGCGTCCAACGTCCCCTTCAGGCTCTTGCCCTGGCCGAGCAGCAGCAGATCGGCGTCGAACTGGCCGGTGAAGTCCTCCGACAGGAAGGACAGGTCCACGCCGCTGAGGTTGGCGGTGAGGTTGAGGCCGCCGGCCGTCTGCCGGCCGTCCAGCTCGGCCTTGCCGCCGCCGAGGTCCAGCCGCAGCCGGGCGAAGCGGTCGTTGTCGTCGAAGCGGACCTGCACCGGCTCCAGTGTCTTGAACGGCGAGCGGCGCAGCTTGCCCGAGCCGCTGAACTCGCCCGAATAGCCGTGCGGATCGCGCGAGAGGAACCCGGAGCCGTCGATCGTGATCGGCGTGCGCAGCCAGGCGCCGTCGGCGGTGATCCTGTAGGGCAGGCGCGCCAGCGGCCCCGCGGCCGTGATCCGGGCGGTGGCCAGGGCCAGCGGCTGGCCGCGCACCACCACGCCCTTGGCGTCCATGGCCACGTTCGCCGTCGCGCCGCCCTTGGCGTCGACGATCTTCACCGTCCCGCTCGCCTGCCCTTCGCTGAGCAGGGCCCCCGTGGTGATGTTGATCGCCAGGTCGGCGCTGGAGGGCGCGCCGTCGCGCAGGGACAGGGCCCCCTTGGCCTTGATCCCGCCGGCGTCCGCGTCGATGCCGCTGAGATCGATGCCGCCGGAGGAGAAGCGGAAGGCGGATCTGGCGCGGGCCGGGCCGTAGTCGCTCTGGCCGGTCAGGGCCACGGTTCCGTCCGAGCCGTCCTTGGCGGCGGCGAAGGTCAGGTCGAGCTTGGCGGCCTTCAGCGTCAGGGCGGGGAAGGCGATGCTGTCGAAATTGGCCGCGAGCTCGGCCTTGGGGGCGTCGAAGGTTCCGGTCAGG
>JAQGII010000514.1 GCA_028291305.1 Caulobacteraceae bacterium | reverse complement strand
ATGCAGATCTGGCCCTGGTTGAAGAAGGCCCCGAAGGCGGCCGCCGCAACAGCCTCGTCCAGGTCCGCATCGTCGAGGACCAGGAACGAAGCCTTGCCGCCCAGTTCAAGCAGCACTGGCTTCAATTGGCGGGCGGCCAGTTCGGCGATGATACGGCCGACCTTTGTCGAGCCGGTGAAGTTCACCCGCCGCACGGCCCTGTGCGCGACCAATGCCTCGACCACTTGGGCGGCTTGCAAGGGCGCGTTGGTGACAATGTTCAGGACGCCCGACGGCACGCCCGCGTCCCTGAACGCCTCACCGATCAGACGATGGGTGCGGGGGCACATCTCGGAGGCCTTCAGCACAACCGTGTTGCCACAAGCCAAGGGGGTCGCAATCGCGCGCACGCCCAGGATCACCGGCGCGTTCCAGGGGGCGATGCCGAGGACCACGCCCGCGGGCCGGCGCATGGCCAGCGCCACGCATCCAGGCTTGTCGGAGGGGATGACTTCGCCCGAGACCTGGGTCGTCAGGGATGCGGCCTCGCGCAGCATGCTGGCCGCCAGGTGCGCATTGAACCCGGCCCAGGCGGCGGTCGCCCCTGTCTCCGCCATCATGGCCGAGACGAAATCCGCCGATCGCGCCTCCAGCGCATCCGCGGCCTTGAGGAGGTGCATGCGCCGGGCGTTGGGGCCGAGCGCCGACCAGGCGCCGAACGCCGCCTGGGCCGCGTCCACCGCGCGCACCGCGTCCGCCACGCTCGCCGCCGCCGCCCGGGTGACCACCTCGCCGGTGACCGGGTTTTTGCGTTCGAAGACCGCTCCGTTCTCGGCGGCCACATCCTGATTTTCGATAAGTAGCGAGATATCCATGACGCCCCTCCCTGGAGCTAGTCGACAACCACTTCGAGCAAGGTCGGCCCGGCGGCGTTGAAGGCGTTCGTCAGCGCGGCATCCAGCGTTTCGGACGACGCGGCGCCGGCGGCGGGAAGGCCCAGGCCGCGGGCGACGGCCTGGAAGTCGATCTGCGGCAAGGCCGTGCCCACGGTGCGCTGCATGCCAAAGAGCCGGGCGAACTGGGCGAGCGCTTCGTAGCGGCCGTTCTTGATGATCACGAAAGAGATCGGCAGGTTGAGTTGGGCCGCCGTCCAAAGCCCTTGGATGGCGTACATGCTCGAGCCGTCCCCAAGGACCGCAATCACCTTTTCGCCCGGACGGCCCAAGGCCACGCCGATGGCCGCCGGCAAGCCATGCCCCAGCCCGCCGCTGGCGCAGGTGTAGAAGCCGTCCCGGTCCAGGATGGGCAGGTAGTCGTGCATCGCCCCTCGGCTCGAAGGGGCCTCTTCCACGATGATGGAGCCCTTGGGCCGGAGAGAAGCGATCTGCTGCAGGAGATAGCGGTCATCCAGCACCTCCCCCGAAAGCCTGGGCGCGGGCGCCCTGGTCGGCGGACGGGGTCGGCTTGCCGGCGCAGGCCCGGCCAACAAGGCCGCCAGGCCCTGCTTGAGCCCGGTCAAGACCGCGACGCCGACCGGCGCACAGGCGGCGGCCGTGGGGTTGTCGACAAGCTGGAAGACCTTGGCGTTGGGCGGCGCATGGGGCCCAAAGCCCTCGACGTGATAGGTCGACATGGCGCCGCCGGCGATCAGGATGACGTCCGCGCCGGACAGGCTCTGGACAATCGCTTCGCGCGACGCGTTGAGGAAGCCGGCGAAGAGCGGATGGTCCTCTGGAAAGCTGTTGCGGGCGGACATTGGCGAGACCCAGACGGCCGCGCCAAAGCGTTCGGCCACGGCGATGATCTCGTCCCAGCCGTCGTCGCGGGCGACGCCCGCGCCGACGACGATGGCGGGACTGTGCGCCTGACCCAGCGCCTTGGCCGCCTCATCGAGGAGGATGCGGTCACCCTCGAATGTCTGGCTGACGCGGCGCGGCGCGAGCGGCTCGCACGCGCGGTCCCAATCGTCGATAGGGATCGAAACGAACACCGGCCCGCGCGGAGGCTGCATGGCTATGTAATAGGCCCGGGCGATGGCGGCGGGGACGTCCTCGGCCCGCGCCGGTTCGATCGCCCACTTCACATAGGGCTTGGGGAAATCGGTCGGCTGGTCGGCAAAGAGGAACGGCTCGTAGAGGAGGATCGAGCGCGCCTGCTGGCCCGCCGTGACGATCATCGGCGTCTGGTTCTTGAAGGCCGTGAAGATGTTGCCGAGGGCATGTCCGACGCCGGCGGCGGAGTGCAGGTTCACCAGGGCGGCGTTGCGCGTGGCCTGGGCATAGCCGTCAGCCATGCCGACGGCGATGGATTCCTGAAGCGCCAGGACGTAGTCGAAGTCCTCCGGGAAATCGCGGAACATGGGCAGTTCGGTCGATCCCGGATTACCGAAGACCTTGGTGATCCCCATCGCCCGCAGAAATTCGAAGGTCGCTTCCCGAACCGTCGTCTTCCGTGATGTCGTCATTCTGGCTGTCGCCTCATCCCGCCTTGTTCGAGCGTTCGAATGCGCCGCCGTAGCCATTCGCGCCATTGCATTCTTTGTTCAAAGCCATAAGCTTTTTGCATGAACTTCGATCGCCGCCAGTTGCGGGCATTCCTGGCTGTCATCGACAAAGGCAGCCTTGGCAGGGCGGCCGCGCAGGTGAACCTCAGCCAGCCTGCCTTGAGCCGCCTGGTGCAGGACATGGAGGCGCGCCTGGGCGTGCCCCTTTTTGACCGCCAAGCCACCGGCATGACGCCGACCAACTACGCCGAGGCCCTCGCCCCGCACGCCCGTCACCTCCTCTTTGAAATGGGCCAGGCGGTCGATACGCTGGACGCCCTTCGAGGCCTGCGCCGGGGCGTGGTGCGCATCGGGGCGGTCGCCGCCGTCGCCAGGAGCTTCCTGCCGGCGGCCCTGGCCAGTCTGCTGACCAGCGCGCCGGAGCTGCAGATCGAGCTGTTGGAAGCGGCCGACGACCGGCTTTTCGAGGCGCTTGCGAGGCGATCCGTCGACCTCGTCATCGCGGGCGCCCTGCCCGACATGGCCGAAGCCGCCGTCATCGCGGAGTGCGAGTTCAATGACGCCTATTCGGTGATCTGCGCCGCCGACCACCCCTTAAGCAGCGATGGTTCGGTCACCCTTTCGGACGCGCTGGCCGAAAGCTGGATCATGCCGGCCAAGGGCTCGACCCCGCGCACGCTGTTTGAGGCCGCGGTCCGGGAAGCGGGAGAGACGGCGCCCCGGGTCGCCATCGAAACGAGTTCCCC
>JAQGII010000297.1 GCA_028291305.1 Caulobacteraceae bacterium | reverse complement strand
TCTTCGACGGCGTCAGCGACCAGCTGGCAGACAAGGGCTTCATCATCGCCGCCGCTGACGACCTGATCACCTGGGCCCGCACGGGCTCGCTGATGTGGATGACCTTCGGCCTGGCCTGCTGCGCCGTGGAGATGATGCACTCGGCCATGCCGCGCTACGACCTGGAGCGCTTCGGCTTCGCGCCCCGCGCCAGCCCGCGCCAGTCCGACGTGATGATCGTCGCCGGCACCCTGACCAACAAGATGGCTCCGGCCCTGCGCAAGGTCTACGACCAGATGCCGGAGCCCCGCTACGTCATCTCGATGGGCTCGTGCGCCAACGGCGGCGGCTACTACCACTACAGCTACAGCGTCGTGCGCGGCTGCGACCGCATCGTGCCGGTGGACATCTATGTGCCGGGCTGCCCGCCCACCGCCGAGGCCCTGGTCTACGGGGTGTTGCAGCTGCAGAAGAAGATCCGCCGGACCGGGACCATCGAGCGATGACCGACATCGTCCCCGCCGCGAGCGACACGGCCGTCCAGGCCGAGGTGTTGCCGCCCCTGGTCCAGCTGGGCCAGCAGATCCAGGCCAACTCCAATGGTGCGATCTACGGCTTCAAGGTCGAGTACGGCGAGCTGACGCTGCTGGCCGAGCGCGAGCGCATCACCGAGGTTCTGGCCCAGCTGCGCGACGACGCGGACTGCCGCTTCCACCAGCTGGTGGACATCTGCGGCGCCGACTCTCCCGAACGCGCCCGGCGCTTCGACGTTGTCTACCACCTGCTGTCGATGATCAAGAACCACCGCATCCGCGTGAAGGTCCAGACCGACGAGGATACGCCGGTGCCCACCGCCACCTCGGTGTTCGCCGCCGCCGACTGGTTCGAGCGCGAGGCGTTCGACATGTACGGCATCTTCTTCGACGGCCACCCCGACCTGCGCCGCCTGCTGACGGACTACGGCTTCCACGGCTATCCGTTGCGCAAGGACTTCCCGATGACGGGCTACGTCGAGGTCCGCTACGACGACGAGCTGAAGCGGGTGGTCTACGAGCCGGTCAAGCTGACCCAGGAATTCCGCCAGTTCGACTTCCTGTCGCCGTGGGAAGGCGCGCGCAACGCGCTTCCGGGCACGGGCTACCACTACACCCTGCCGGGCGACGAGAAAGCGACCAAGTAGCCATGGCGCAAGAGCATACCGAGACCGTTCCGGCCAAGCTGGCCGAGCGCACCGTGGAAGAGGGCGGATACCTGGCCGAGCCGGTCATGGGCGAAGTCCCGGTCCGCAAGTTCAACATCAATTTCGGCCCCCAGCACCCGGCCGCGCACGGCGTGCTGCGCCTGGTGCTCGAGCTGGACGGCGAGATCGTCGAGCGCGTCGATCCGCACATCGGCCTGTTGCATCGCGGCACCGAGAAGCTGATGGAGGCGCGCACCTACCTGCAGAACGTTCCCTATTTCGACCGCCTCGACTACGTGGCCCCGATGAACCAGGAGCATGCCTGGTGCCTGGCCATCGAGAAGCTGGTCGGCGTGGACGTGCCCAGGCGCGCCCAGCTGATCCGCGTGCTGTACTCCGAGATCGGCCGCATCCTGAACCATCTGCTCAACGTCACCACCCAGGCGATGGACGTCGGCGCCCTGACGCCGCCCCTGTGGGGCTTCGAAGAGCGCGAGAAGCTGATGATCTTCTACGATCGCGCTTCCGGGGCGCGGCTGCACGCCAACTACTTCCGTCCCGGCGGCGTGCGCCAGGACCTGCCCGAACCCCTGATTGCCGACATCCGCAGCTGGGCCGAAGCCTTTCCCAAGGTGCTCGACGACATCGAGGGCCTGATCACCGGCAACCGCATCTTCAAGCAGCGCAACGTCGACATCGGCGTGGTCAGCCGCCAGGAGGCCATCGACTGGGGTTTCTCCGGCGTGATGGTGCGGGGCTCGGGCATCCCCTGGGACTTGCGCCGCAACCAGCCCTACGAGTGCTACTCGGAGATGGCGTTCGACATCCCGCTGGGCAAGAACGGCGACTGCTACGACCGCTACCTGTGCCGCATGCAGGAAATGCGCGAGTCCACCAAGATCATCCTGCAGTGTGTCGACAAGCTGGCCGTCGCCCAGGGCCCGGTGCTGTCGGAAGACGGCAAGGTGACGCCGCCGCGCCGGGGCGAGATGAAGCGCTCGATGGAAGCGCTGATCCACCACTTCAAGCTGTTCACCGAAGGCTTCCACGTCCCCGCGGGCGAGGTCTATGCCTATGTCGAAGCGCCCAAGGGCGAGTTCGGCGTCTATCTGGTGGCCGACGGCACCAACAAGCCCTACCGCGCCAAGATCCGCGCGCCGGGCTTCCCGCACCTGCAGGCGATGGACTGGATGAACCGCGGCCACATGCTGGCCGACGTCGCCGCCATCCTCGGGTCGCTGGACATTGTTTTCGGGGAGATCGACCGGTGAGCGTTCGCCGTCTCGCAAAAGAGCAGCCCGCCAGCTGGGACTTTGCGCCCGATACGCTGGACAAGGCCAGCTGGTGGATTTCCAAGTACCCGGCCGAGCGCAGGCAGTCGGCGGTGATCCCGATCCTGTGGCTGATCCAGAAGCAGGACGGCTGGGTGTGCGAGCCCGCTATCCGCAAGCTGGCGCAGATGCTCGGCATGCCGGTGATCCGGGTGCTCGAAGTGGTCACCTTCTACACCATGTTCCAGCTGGAGCCGGTCGGTTCGGCCGCCCTGATCCAGGTCTGCGGCACCACGCCCTGCGCCCTGCGCGGAGCCAACGAACTGATGGCGCTGTGCCGAGACAAGATCGGTCCCAAGGACCAGTTGTCGGCGGACGGCCTGTTCACCTGGCAGGAGGTGGAATGCCTGGGCGCCTGCGTGAACGCGCCGATGGCCCAGATCAACGACTACTACTACGAGGACCTGACGCCCGCGACGCTGGCCAAGATCATCGACGACTTCAAGGCGGGCCTGTCGCCCAAGCCCGGCTCCTATGCCGGGCGGCACACCTCCGAGCCGGCGGGCGGCGCCCTGACGCTGACCGATCCCAGCCTCTACGACGGCTCCAGGGCCAAGCCACTGAAGATCCCCAACGCGCCGGAGCCTGCATGAGCCGCGCCGCCAACACCGTTCCGGCCGGCATGAGCGACGCCGAACTGGCCGCGCAGAAGAAGCGCTATCGCCTGACGCTGCTGACCAGCGCCGTCTGCGTGTTCGTCGCTTTCGGCGGCGTCTATGGCCACGTCACCCTGCGCCAGCCGTGGGGCCTGCCGCTGTTCGCCCTGGCCATGGTCACGGGGTTCGGCGCGCAGATCGCTTTCATCTGGGGCCTGGTGAAGGCCAACCGAACCGGGAAGGGGGTCTAACCGGCATGGTCGGCATCCTCGAAGACAAAGACCGCATCTTCACCAACCTCTACGGCCTGCAGGACTGGGGCCTGGACGGCGCCAGGAAGCGCGGCGCGTGGAACGGCACCAAGGACATCCTGTCCTGCGGCCGCGAGTGGATCATCACCCACACCAAGGCCTCGGGCCTGCGCGGGCGCGGCGGCGCCGGCTTCTCCACCGGCCTGAAGTGGTCCTTCATGCCCAAGGAGGTGAGGGAAGGGCGTCCCCACTACCTGGTGGTCAACGCCGACGAGTCCGAGCCCGGCACCTGCAAGGACCGCGAGATCATGCGCCATGATCCGCACCTGTTCATCGAGGGCTGCCTGGTCGCCAGCTTCGCCATGCAGGCGCACGCCTGCTACATCTACATCCGCGGCGAATACGTGCGTGAGCGCGAGCATATGGAAGCCGCCGTCAAGCAGGCCTACGAGGCCAGGCTGATCGGCAAGGACAACGTCCACGGCTGGGACATCGACGTCTATATCCACCACGGCGCCGGCGCCTACATCTGCGGCGAAGAGACCGCCCTGCTGGAAAGCCTGGAAGGCAAGAAGGGCCAGCCCCGGCTGAAGCCGCCGTTCCCGGCCGGCGCGGGCCTCTACGGCTGCCCGACCACGGTGAACAACGTGGAATCCATCGCCGTGGTCCCGACCATCCTGCGCCGCGGCGCCGAGTGGTTCGCCGGCTTCGGCCGCCCCAACAACACCGGCACCAAGCTGTTCTGCATCTCCGGGCACGTCGAGCGGCCGTGCAATGTGGAAGAGGCCATGTCGATCCCCTTCCGCCAGTTGATCGAGGATCACTGCGGCGGCATCCGGGGCGGCTGGGGCAACCTCAAGGCCGTGATCCCGGGCGGCTCGTCCGTGCCGATGATCCCTGCCGAGCAGTGCGAAGACCTGCCGATGGACTTCGACGCCCTGCGCGACCTGAAGTCGGGCCTGGGCACCGCGGCCGTCATCGTCATGGACAAGTCCACCGACCTGGTGAAGGCCATCGCCCGCATCGCCTACTTCTACAAGCACGAGAGCTGCGGCCAGTGCACGCCGTGCCGTGAAGGCACCGGCTGGATGTGGCGGGTGATGGAGCGGATGGCCAAGGGCGACGCCGATCCCAAGGAGATCGACACCCTGCTGGAGGTCACCACCCAGATCGAAGGCCACACCATCTGCGCCCTGGGCGACGCGGCCGCCTGGCCGATCCAGGGCCTGATCCGCCATTTCCGTCCCGAGATCGAGGCGCGCATCGCCAACTACCGCGCCGGCAAGCCCCATATCCAGGGTCACACCCTGGCGGCTGAATAGAGATGCGCCCGCCGCTCCCGATCATCGCCTGGTGCGCCTTCCTGGTCCTGAGGGCCGTGGGGACCCTCGTCATGTTCGCGGGGACCATGCCCTATCAGCCGGCGACCGCCGCCAATGTCGCCGTCCTGATGGCGACCCTGGTGATCAGCGCCCTGGCTATCGTCGGGGTGTGGCTGATGCGCCGGTGGGCCGCGCTGCTGATGATCGCGATCATGGCCGCTGAGACCCTGTCGGTCTCAATGAGCGTCTGGTGGACCCGCTACCCGCACACCGGCCCCTGGATATCGGTGGCCTGGGTCGCGCTGTTCGCGGGCACCTGCGCCCTCTACTGGAATAAAATGTCCTGGAATTTCTTTGGACCGTCCGGCT
>JAQGII010000292.1 GCA_028291305.1 Caulobacteraceae bacterium | reverse complement strand
CACCGTGACATTGCCGTCCAGCACGACAATCATGGCGGTATGGCCCTCGGGCAGGTCCAGCGTGACATCGGCGCGCCGATTCAGCCGCACGTCCCACAGATTGATCGGAGTGAAGGTGCGCGCGGGGCCCTTGGCGCCGGGATAGTCGCCGGCGATGATCCGGGCCTTGCCGGCGCCGTCGGGCAGATCGACCGTCGGCACGTGGGCGGAGAGGATGCCCTGATAGCCGGCGGCCGCCATCTTGTCCCGGGCGGGCAGGTTGACCCAGAGCTGCACCATCCGGAACGGCCCGCCCGCCTTGGCGTAGGCTGGCGAATGGAATTCCTCATGGATGATCCCGCCTGCGGCGGTCATCCACTGGACGTCGCCCGGGCCGATCACGCCGCCATTGCCGGCGGAATCGCGATGCTCGACTTCGCCTTCATAGACGATGGTCACCGTCTCGAAGCCGCGATGCGGGTGCTGGCCAACCCCGCGCCGCTCGCTCGTCGGCGCGAACTCATGCGGGCCCGCATAATCGAGCAGCAGGAACGGGCTGATATGCGCGCCCAGCGTATCGTAGGAAAATAGCGAGCGGACCGGGAAACCGTCGCCCACCCAATGGCCGTGATCATTGCCGTAACGGCCGAGTATCTTCTTGCGCATGGATCTTCTCCGTGGCGATCGGCGGAATGGCCTGACCGCTGCTGTTGATGAGAAGATATTGGCCGGACGTTGGCGGCGAAATATTGAAATTTTCGACGCAACGTCCTATCCATAGGACGATATGCAGGACCTCAACGACCTTTTCTATTTTGTCCAGGTGGTCGACCATGGCGGCTTCGCGGCCGCCGGCCGGGCGCTCGGCGTCCAGAAGTCGAAGCTCAGCCGCCGCATCCTGGTGCTCGAGGAACGACTGGGCGTGCGTCTGCTCAACCGCTCCTCGCGCCGCTTCTCGATCACCGAAATCGGCCGCGAATTCTACGATCGCTGCGCCGCTGTCATGGTCGAGGCGGAAGCCGCCGAACAGGTGGTCGCCCAAGTGCGCGCGGAGCCGCGCGGCATCATCCGGGTGAGTTGCCCCACCGCCCTGCTCTCCTTCCAATTCGGCGCGCTGGTCGCGCGCTTCATGGCGGCGAATCCAGCGATCGAGGTGCATCTGGAGGGAACCAACCGGCGCGTCGATGTCATCGCCGAAGGATTCGATATCGCGATCCGCGTGCGCTTTCCGCCGCTGGAGCCGAGCGATCTGGTGATGCGCCAGTTGGACCAAAGCACTCAATACCTTGTCGCCAGCCCCGCGCTGGTCGCGCAGGCGCTCATCTCCCCCGCCGATCTTGCCGGCCTGCCGAGCCTCGATCTCGGGCCGCCGCGGCGCGAACATGTCTGGGAACTCCGTCATGGGGACGGCCGGACGGCGGCGGTTCGGCACGCGCCCCGCCTGGTCACCGACGACATGCCGGCGCTGCGCGACGCGGCCTATGCCGGCGTCGGCGTCGTCCAACTCCCCATCATGATGATCTGGAAGGATCTCGCCGCCGGCAGGCTGGTCGACGTGTTGCCGGGCTGGCGTCCGCCGGCGGGCATCGTGCACGCGACGTTCGCTTCGCGGCGCGGGCTGTTGCCGTCGGTGCGGGCGCTATTGGATTTTCTCGTCCGCGAATGCGCGGCGCAACGAATACTGGCGGATCGGTCGCTTGGGCGCGGCGACTTGGCGACGGGCGATGCCTGAACGGCGCCGAAGCACCGGAAGAGATGACCAATCTACAAGGCCAAATTCGCGCGCAAACCGACCTTGGACGGTGTGAGTCAGAGCTCCAGGAAAGGCTTGAACCCGCCGAAGATCATCCGCTTGCCGTCGAAGGGCATGTCGCTCATGTGGTCCTTCACCCGCGGGTCGGCCATGACCTTGGCCATGATCTCGTCGCGGCGCTCGCGGGATTCGTAGACGATCCAGGAAAACACCACGACCTCGTCCGGCGTGGCCTGCACGGCGCGCGGAAACGACGTCAACTCGCCGTAAGGCACGTCGTCGCCGATGCACTCGACGTACGACAGCGCGCCATATTCCTTCCAGACCGCGCCGGCGATCCGGGCCAGCGCCTCATAGGCCGGCAGCTTGTCCTTGCGCACGGCGAGCACGAAACCATCGACATAGCTCATCACGTCACTCCTTGGGCTGAACCCGTCCCCAAAGGACGCGCCAGGGACACGCGATGCTACAGTCGCTGGGCGGGAAATACCGTTGCGCTGGATCGGTGCAGACGCTACTCGCCTTACATGGCTGACGTCCAAGGTAGTCGGTGGCTCAACCCGACACGGCTCCACCGCGCATGAGGCAAGGTCGGCTGACCCGCCGCAACCTGGCGCTGTTCGCAGCGCCGAGTCTGGGGCTCGCCGCCATCGGCCTGCCGCTGACGGTCTATCTGCCCAGCTTCTATTCCGCCCAGCTCGGCCTGGACCTCAGCGCCGTCGGCCTCGCCTTCATGACCGTGCGGCTGCTGGATATCGGCCTGGACCCGCTGCTGGGCGTGCTGATGGACCGCACCCGCACGCCGATCGGCCGCTTCAAGCCGTGGCTGGCGGCGGGCACGCCGCTGCTGATGCTGGCCAGCGCCCTGCTGTTCTTCGCCAAGCCCGGAGTCAGCTCGAACTATCTGATCCTGGGACTGGCCCTGGCCTACGGCGGCTGGTCGATCTGCGTCCTTGCGCAGACCTCCTGGGGCTCGCTGCTCAGCCCGCTCTACAACGAACGGTCGCGCATCTACGGCTGGTGGCAGGCCTTCAACCTGGTCGGGCTGCTGCTGATCCTGACCCTGCCGATCGCCGCCAATTCGGTGGACCCTGGGCCGACCACGGGCGTGCGGTCGATGGGCCTGTACCTGATCGTCATGCTGCCGCTGTCCGCGGCCCTGGCGGTGCTGTTCGTCAAGGAGCCGGCGCCCAGCCCCTCGGCGCCGCTGGCGCGGATGTCCGACTGGCCCAAGCTGATGCGGTCCAACGCCGTGCGACGCATCCTGATCGCGGACCTGCTGATCGGCCTGGCGTTCGGCATGGACGGCGCCCTGTTCCTGTTCTTCTTCACCAAGGCCAAGGGCTTCTCGAGCGGTTTCGCCAACGTCGGCCTGCTGCTGTATTTCCTGGGCGGCCTGCTCGGCGGCCCGCTGTGGACCTGGCTGGCGCGCAAGACCAACAAGCACACCGCCCTGGCGGCGGCCTGCGTCTCCAGCATCGCCGGCCTGCTGGTGCTCTATGTGATCCCCAACAACAACCTGCTCTGGGGGTGCATCGCCTCGGTGATCAGCGGCCTGCCCTATGCCGCGTCCAACCAGTTGGTGCGCTCGCTGATGGCCGACGCGGGAGACGAGGAGAAGCTGAAGAGCGGCGTGGACCGCACCGGCCTGCTCTACGCCGTCCTCACCGGCACCTCGAAGATCGGCAGCGCCCTGGCCGTGGGCGTGACCTTCGTCGGCCTGGACCGGGTGGGTTTCGACGCCACCAGCGACCACAACGGCCCCGTCGCGACCATGGGCCTGCACGCCCTGTTCCTGGGGCTGCCGGGGGTGCTGTTTATCCTCGCCGCCGTGGTCCTGATCCGTTATCCCCTGACCCGACAGCGTCACGACGAGATCCGCGAGGCGTTGGAGCGCCAACCCGCCGGCTAGGTCTCGTCCTCCAAAGGATTTGGCATGCCCTTCGAGCCGCCCGCCCCGCAGCTGCCGCCCCTGGACCGCCTGCTGGAGATCATGGCCCGGCTGCGCGACCCGGACGGCGGCTGTCCCTGGGACCTGGAGCAGACCTTCGCCACCATCGCCCCCTATACCGTCGAGGAAGCCTACGAGGTGGCCGACGCCATCGAGCGGAACGACCTGGGCGACCTGAAGGAGGAGCTGGGCGACCTGCTGCTGCAGGTGGTGTTCCATTCGAGGATGGCCGAGGAACAGGGCGCCTTCGCCTTCGACGACGTGGCCGCGGCCATCGCCGATAAGATGATCCGCCGCCATCCGCACGTGTTCGCCACCACCAGCTACGCCGATGTGGTGGAGCAGACCGCGGCCTGGGAAACCCTCAAGGCGCAGGAGCGCGCCGCCAAGAACCGGGTCGCCAGCCTGCTGGACGACGTGCCCGCCAGCCTGCCCGGCCTGACGCGGGCGGTGAAGCTGACCAGGCGCGCGGCGCGGGTCGGGTTCGACTGGCCCAGCACCGACGAGGTCCTGGCCAAGCTGCGCGAGGAGCTGGAAGAGCTGCAGGTGGAGATCGACGCCGGCGACCTGCCCAAGGCCCGCGCCGAGCTGGGCGACCTGCTGTTCGTCTGCGCCAACCTGGCGCGCAAGCTGGACGTCGACCCCGAGGACTCCCTGCGCGCCGCCAACGCCAAGTTCGCCCGCCGCTTCGGCCACATCGAGAAGGCGCTGGCCGAGCAGGGCTCGAGCCCGGAGCAGTCCGATCTCGCGGAGATGGACGCCCTGTGGGACGAGGCCAAGGCGTTGGAGCGCAAGGCGCTATAGTCGTCACCCTGGGTCTTGGATACTCAGAGCAAGTCCGAAGATGACGGTTGTGGTCAGTGGGCCGTCAAGGCCCCCGGATAGAGCCGTTCGAACCGCCCCAGCGCCTGGGCGTCGAGCTTCACTTCCAGATGCAGGCCGCCGTCGGGCCGGTCTTCGCGGCTGGTGACGCGGCCGTTGCGGTAGAGCCAGGCCAGGGCCTCGCCGTCGCCCGGGCCCAGGTCGGCGGCGATCGGCGCCTCGTCGTCCACCAGGTGGGCCAGCAGCTCCAGCAGGGCGTCGCACCCCTCGCCCGTCACCGCCGACAGCGCCACGGCGGGATGGTCGCCGAACTCCAGCGACCGCCGGCTCTTGGCGAACAGGGAGTCGCGGTCGTCCTGCGGCAGGCGGTCGATCTTGTTCCAGACCTCGATCAGGGTCTGGCCGTCCTGGCCGGCGTCCAGCTGCTTGAGCACCTTGCGCACGTCCTCGGCCTGGGCCTCGGTCTCCTCGCTGGAGATGTCGCGCACGTGCAGGACCACGTCGGCCTCCTGCACCTCTTCCAGGGTGGCGCGGAAGGCGTCCACCAGCTCGTGCGGCAGGTCGGAGATGAAGCCCACGGTGTCCGACAGGATGGCCGGCCGCCCGCCGGGCAGCGCCACGGTGCGCAGGGTGGGGTCCAGGGTGGCGAACAGCATGTCGCGCGCCTCGACCTGCGCCTGCGTCAGGCGGTTGAACAGGGTCGATTTGCCGGCGTTGGTGTAGCCCACCAGGGCGATGGTCGGGAACGGCGCGCGCTTGCGGGCGTCGCGCTGCAGGGTGCGCGTGCGGCGCACCTCGTCCAGCTCCTTCTTGAGGCGGCCGATCTTGTCCGCCAGCAGCCGCCGGTCGGTTTCGATCTGGGTTTCGCCGGGGCCGCCCATCACGCCGAAGCCGCCGCGCTGGCGCTCCAGGTGGGTCCAGGTGCGCACCAGGCGCGAGCGCTCGTAGGCCAGCCGCGCCAGCTCCACCTGCAGGCGGCCCTCGCGCGTGCGGGCGCGACGGGCGAAAATCTCCAGGATCATACCGGTGCGGTCCAGCACCTTCACCTGCCAGGCCTTTTCCAGGTTGCGCTGCTGCACCGGCGTCAGGGCGTCGTCGACCACCGCCACATTGACCTCCAGCGCCTCGCACCGCTCTCCCAGCTCGGCCACCTTGCCCTTGCCGAACAGGGTCGAGGGCGTGGCGGCGCGCAGAGGAGCCACGCGCGCCTCGCGCACCTCCAGGTCCAGCGCCTCGGCCAGGCCCACAGCCTCCTCGAGACGCGCCTCCGGCGTGCGCAGCGGGCCCGCGCCGGGGCGAACGGGGTGGATCACCAGGGCGGTCTGGGGGACAGGCGTCCAGTCGACGGAGCGCCCGCCCCCGTTGTTCCCGGGACCGTCAGTTAAATCTGAAGAACTCAATCGTCCTCATCCGCAGAGGGCTCATAGAGCTGCACGGGTTGCGACGGCATGATCGTGGAGATCGCATGCTTGTAGACAAGCTGTGATTGGCCGTCGCGGCGCAACAGTACGCAGAAATTATCGAACCAGCTCACCACGCCCTGGAGCTTCACGCCGTTGACCAGGAAGATGGTCAGGGGAGTTCTGGATTTACGGACACTGTTCAGGAACGTGTCTTGGAGGTTTTGTTTCTTTTCGTTCGACATGCGTCGAGCCCTCTTGAAGTTCGGAAGCCAAGCGCTTCCACACACACAGGAAACTGTAGCCACGCCCCTGGCCTCGCCGCAACCGTTTGTTGCAGTGCAAACAAGACCATTTCCGGGCGCGCCAGTGCCGCCGCTAGGCCAGTTCTAAATGGCGCTTTCGACTGCGCGCCGGATATAGGCGCTCCGCAGCGCCGTGGCCACCTCCCCCGGATGGCCATTGGCTACTGGGCTGTCGTCGATACGCACAATCGGCATGACCAGGGCCCCGGCGCCGGTGAGGAAGGCCTCGCGCGCCGCCTTGGCCTCGGCCACGGTGAACGGGCGCTCCTCGACCGTGTAGCCGGCCTCGCGGGCCACATCGATCAGGCTCAACCGGGTGACGCCGCGCAGGATGTTGGCCCCGGTGTCGCGGGTGCGCAGCACGCCGTTGGCGTCGACGATCCAGGCGTTGCTGGAGGCGCCTTCGGTGACCAGGCCGTCCTTGTCGACCAGCCAGGCCTCGAACGCGCCCTCGCCCTTGGCCGCCTGCTTGGCCAGGACGTTGGGCAGCAGGTTGACGGTCTTGATGTCGCAGCGGGCCCAGCGATCGTCCGGCCGGGTGATGACGCTGACGCCCACGGCCGCCCTGGCCTCGGCCGCCGCCGCGTCGCCGGAGCGGGCGGTGATGACCACGGTCGGGGCCACCGCAACGCCGGGAAACGCGTGGTCGCGCCGGGCGACGCCGCGGGTGACCTGCAGATAGACGATACCGTAGCGCACCCTGTTGCGCCGGACGGTCTCGCGCAGGGCGACCGTCAGGGCCGCGCGGCTCATGGGCATGGGGATGCTGATCTCCCCGAGGCTGCGCTCCAGCCGGGCGAAATGGCCTTCGGCGTCGGCCAGCTTGCCGTCCATCACCGCCCAGACCTCGTAGACGCCGTCGCCGAGCTGGTAGCCGCGGTCCTCGATGGAGACGCCGGCCTCGGCCTGGCGCAGGAAGCGTCCGTTTACATAAGCCAGACGCGACATCAGTCCTCCTCGCCCTCTTCGGCGCGCAGGGCGCCGACCCCCAGGGACTTCAGCTTGCGGTGCAGGGCCGAGCGCTCCATGCCGATGAAGGCGGCGGTGCGCGAGATGTTGCCGCCGAAGCGCATGATCTGGGCGTTGAGGTATTCGCGCTCGAACACCTCGCGCGCGTCGCGCAGCGGCAGGGCGATGATCCGTTCCGGACCCACCGCGCCTGCCGAGCCGGCGGCGGCCACCTCGGCGGGCAGCATCTCGGCGCTGATCAACTCGCTGGGATCCCCCGTGGCCAGGATCAGCAGGCGCTCGACGTTGTTGCGCAGTTGGCGCACGTTGCCGGGCCAGGCGTGGACCTGCAGGGTGGCGATGGCGTCCTCGCCCAGGATACGCCGGGACAGGCCCTGGGCCGTGGCGATGCGGTCGACGAAATATTCCACCAGCTCGGCGATGTCCTCGCGCCGTTCGGCCAGCCCCGGCACGCGGATCGGCACCACGCTGAGGCGGTGATAGAGGTCCTCGCGGAAGCGGCCGGCGGCGATCTCCTCGCGCAGGTCGCGCGAGGTGGACGACACCACGCGCACGTCCACCTGGACGTCGGTGCCGCCGCCGACGCGGCGGAAGCGCTGTTCGATCAGCACCCGCAGGATGCGCGCCTGGGTTTCCAGCGGCATGTCGCAGACTTCGTCGAGATAGAGGGTGCCGCCGTGGGCGCGTTCGAACACGCCGATCTTCTGCGGCTGGCCGCCCTCGCCTTCCTCGCCGAACAGCTCCAGGTCGACCCGTTCGGGCGTCATGCCGGCGGCGGCGATAGCCACGAACTCGTTCTGGATGCGCTGGCTGCCCGTGTGGATCATGCGGGCGACCAGCTCCTTGCCCGAGCCCGGCGGGCCCGAGATCAGCACCCGGCTGTTCGCCGGGGCCACCTTGGCGATCAGGGTGCGCAGCTGCTGGGCCGCCTGGGAGTGGCCGATCACCCC
>JAQGII010000289.1 GCA_028291305.1 Caulobacteraceae bacterium | reverse complement strand
AGATCTGTACCCGCTTGATGGAGTCGATGCCGAGACCGGCTTCCAGCTCCATGTCGAGACTCAGCATCTCAACCGGATAGCCGGTCTTCTCCGCGACCACGTCCAACAAGAGGCTATGGGCGTCTGTGGCCGAGGTCCCCAGGGCAGCGGGCGCCGGCGCCTGGACCCGCGCGATGTCGATCTTGGGCGCTATCGGCGCGATCGGGGCCGGGGCTTCTACCAGGACAGGCGCCGCCGCCGGCGTGGAGACAGGTGCAGCCATGGGGGGCGCAGCCGTGAGGGGCGCAGGCACAGACGCCGCGACGGCGCCCGCGCCCCCGAGTTGGCGCATGCTGGTTTCCGAGGCGCGCAGGAAGGCCTGATGCGAAGCGGCCATGGCTTCGGTGAAGCCTTTCTGGGCTTCGAGCAGGTTCTGCTGCATCGCCTGGAAAGCGGCCCAGCCACTGTCGCTGAGGCCGGGCGCTGGAGGGGCGGCGGTAAGGGGCGCCGGGGCCAGCGTTGGCGCAGGCGCAGGCGCGGCAGCGACGTGCGTCGCGATCGGAGGCTGGAGCTCCTGCGTCGGACGTTCGGGATTGGGCAAAGGCCGCGCCGCCGCGCCCCCGGCAGGATAGGGCTTACCGTAATTGGCGCCCCCCAGTTTCACCGTGGCCGCGGACGGCCTTTCCGGACGCTGAAGCTCGAAAGGGGCGAACGGCGCCCAGAGCGCGGTGTAGTTCACCGGCATGCCGTTCACGCTCATCACGGCCAGGGCGTTGAACAGCGCAGCGCGGCCATCCTGCTTGCGGTGATCCGTAGCCACCGCGACGTGCGGGCGCCCGGCTAGGCAGTCGCCCACCATGCCCGAGAGCACAGACCCCGCGCCCACCTCCACGAATAGGCGGCAGCCATCAGCATACATCCGCTCGATCATCTCGGCGAAGCGGACCGGCTCCGCCAGTTGGCGCGCCAGGGTCGCGCGGGACGCGTCCGGATCGTCCGTATACGGTTCAGCCCTGCTGTTGCCGTACACCGGGATGCGCGGCGCGGCCATTGGGCAGCCGGCGAGGTATTCTGCGAAGGGGGCCGCAGAGCCCGACACCATCGCGGTATGGAAGGCCGTGGCCACCGGCAGGATCGAGCTGGTGACGCCCTGCTGCTTGAGGACGCCATGAAAGGCCTCGATATCGGCCCGCGCGCCGGCCACCACCACCTGCTTGGGGCTGTTGATGTTGGCGATGGACACCGCCTCGGCGTGGACTTCGAGCAGAGCCGCAGCCTCGGTGGCGGACACGGCGACCGCCATCATGGCGCCGGGGGACGACCCGGCCGCCCGCATCAGTTCGCCCCGGCGGCGGGAAACGGCCAGCATGTCGGCCGCGCTGCCGATCACGCCTGCGGCGTGAAGGGCGACCACCTCGCCATAGCTATGTCCCGCCACCGCGTCGGGCCGCACGCCAGCCTGTTCGAGGAGGCGCATGACGGCCAGGGAAGCGGCGCCGAGGGCGGGCTGGGCCCAGTCGGTGCGTGTCAGCCGGTCGGCCTGGACCGCCCGGGCCGCGTCGTCGAACACCGGGGTCGGGAACACCACTTGGTGCAGGGCCTGGTCGGGACCCAGCGCAAGGGCCGCGGCCTCGTCCCAGACGCGACGGGCGGTGTCGAACTCTACCGCTAGCGAGCGGCCCATGTTCAGGTATTGGCTGCCCTGGCCGGGGAACAGGAAGGCGGTTTTGGGCCGCTCGGCGCCGATGGCGTAGTGCGCCTTGTTGGGCAAGGAGAAGGAACGCTCGCTGTCCTGGCTGATCTGATCGGCGGCATGGGCCAGGGCGGCGATCGCTGCTTGTGCGTCGGCGGCGATGACGGCGAGCCGGCGGCGAGCCCCGTTCGAGAAGTTCAGCTGGCTCTCGCGAGCCAGGGCCGCCAGGGGTCGGGACGTGAGCGCCGCGCCCAAATCCTTGGCGCCGGCCAGCAAGACGGACGCGTCATCGGCGGCCAGCAACAGCAGATGAGTGGACAGGCTCGACGTACGCAGCGCCGGATTGTTTTCGCCCACATATTCTTCGAGGGTCAGGTGGAAGTTGCTCCCGCCGAAGCCAAAGGAGCTGACGGATGCCTTGCGGGTCTCGCCCGCCGCCTGGATCCACGGCCGGGTCTCGGTATTCAGGTAGAAGGGCGTGTCCTGGATCTGCAGTTTGGTGTTAGGCCGATCAACCTTGATCGTCGGCGGCAGCACCTTGTGGTGGAGGGACATCACCACCTTGAACAGGGACGCCGCGCCGGCCGCCGCCTTGGTGTGCCCGATCTGCGACTTCACCGAACCCAGGGCAATCGCTTCGCGTCCCTCGACCTCCGCGAAAGCCCGCTTCAGCCCGCCGAACTCGGCCAGGTCGCCGGCCTTCGTGGCGGTGCCGTGGGCCTCGATCAGGCCGACAGCCTCCGGACCATAGCCGGCGCGTTCATAGGCGCGGCGGATCGCCGTTTCCTGGCCCTCGGAACGCGGGGCGTAGATGCTCTTCGCGCGCCCGTCAGACGAAGAACCGATGCCGCGCAGCACGGCATAGATGCGGTCCCCGTCCCGCTCGGCGTCTTCCAGCCGGCGCAATGCGACCATGCCGATACCTTCGCCCAGCATGGTGCCATCGGCGGAGTCCGAGAACGGCCGGCAATCGCCTGTGGGCGACAAGGCCGGAGTCTTGGAAAAACACATGTACATGAAGATGTCGTTCAGGCAGTCGGCGCCGCCGGTGATGACCAAGTCCGAATGGCCCAGCTGCAGCTCCTGCGCCGCCATGGCCACAGCGCCCAGGCTGCTGGCGCAGGCCGCGTCGACCACGCAGTTGGTCCCGCCCAGGTCCAGGCGGTTGGCGATCCGGCCGGCCACCACATTGCCCAGCAGGCCCGGAAAGGTGCTCTCGTCCCACTCCGGATAGGAGGCCTCGATCCGGGCGCAGGCGTCCTGCACCTGGCTCTCTGGCAGGCCGATCTCGCGCATGGCCTTGACCCAGTGCGGGCGCTGGATGCGCGCCGCCATCTGCCCCACCAGTTCCGTGGCGGAGGCGATGCCCAGTATGACGCTGATGTCCTTTTTGCTGACCTTGCCGAACTGGACGCTGGCCGCGTCGTCCAGGACCTTCTGGGCCACGATCAGCGACAGGAGCTGGACGGTGTCGGTGGTGCTCAGCTGGTTGGGCGGAATTCCGTGGGCGATTGGGTCGAAGTCCACCTTGGGCAGGAAGGCGCCCCGCCGCGCATAGATCTTGCCGCTTTTGGAGGGATCGGGATCGAAGAAGTCATCGATCAGCCAGTTGTCGGCGGGCACGTCGGACATGAAGTCGCGCCCTTCCAGGATATTGCTCCAGAAGGACTGGGCGCCGATCGACCCGGGGAAAAGGGCGCTGGCGCCGACGACCGCGATGGCCGTGGGTTGATTGTGAACAGTCTTCATCTGGAACGCCAAAACCCTAAAAATGCAGCCCAACGGCCGTTCGCGCGTCTAAAGTAGGCCTAGTACCCCAGCGTCTCCGGCCGGTAAGCGAAGGCAGCGCCCGGTACATCGAGCCCGTATGTCCGCAATTGTTGAGCGCGGGTGACCACGGCAGCTCCTTCCAGCAGGTTGAGCGCAATCTGCTGCACCCGCCGTTCCCGCGGCGCCTCGAGGACGCTGCCTTCGACCCAGCGGTTGAAGGCGCCCATGGCCGGCCCACACCAAAGTTGATAGTCGGCCCTGCGGTCCGACTCGCCCACCAGAGGCCAGCGGCTCGAATTACCGAGGTACCAGCGGAAGATCAGGGCCATGCGATGCCTGGGATTGCCCTCCGCCTTGGCGATCTGCGCCGGATCGGCGGCGAAGAAGGCGCGGGTGCGGCCCCAGACATCTTCCAGCGGCATGCGGAAGATATCGGCCTCCAGCCTGGCCCTGACTGCCGGCGGAATGTCCTCAATGCTTTGGTGGGCCTTGTATATCTGGAAGAGCTGGTTGGCCCGGGCCGCCATGAGGGTGCCGCGGGTCAGGACCTGGACCTTGACGCCCATCTCGAACATGTCGGCGCAGGCCGTCATTCCGACGTCGGCCGGCCCGGCCGTGGCCAGCATGGCTCGGGCGTCGTCGCTGACGCCGGATTCGATGGCAGCCTGGTGCACCGATCCCAGCACGACAAATGCGGCGCCCATGGCGTAGGCGCCGGCCAATGCGTCGGGCGTGCCCATTCCGCCTGCCGCCCCGACATGCACGGCTTGTTTGAAGCCGAAGCGGCGGGCGAGGCTGTCGCGAAGGCGGACGATGACCGGGAACAGGGCCCCCAACGGCCGGTTATCCGTATGACCGCCAGAATCGGATTCCACGATGATGTGGTCGGCCACAGGAATGCGCCGGGCCAGGTCGGCTTCCTGCGCCGTCAGGGCGCCCTCGGCCTGAAGTTGGGCCAGCATGGCTTCCGGCGGGGGAGACAGGAAGAACTCGGCCACTTCCTCGCGAGAAACCTTGGCGAACAGGGCTCGCGCCCGAAGCACCGTCCCGCCCTCTCCGGGCTGCAATCCCGTGCAGGCGTAGCGCACGACCGCTTTGGTCAACCGCATGAAGGCGGACGCCTCCACACGCCGCACCCCCAGGCGGAGGTAGAGGTCGACGAGATCGTCCTCAAGGCCCGGCTCGCCGGGGGAATGGATCAGGTTGACGCCCCAGGGTAGCCCCCGATGGTCCAACGCGGCGGAGATGCGGCCCAGGGCGGCCTCGACTTTGGCCGGCGGCAGCCCCGCGGCCCCGAACATGCCCATGGCGCCCATCTCAGCCAGAGCGATGACCAGGTCAACGGACGCGATTCCGCGCGCCATGGAGCCGCCCAGATAGGCGAACCGCATCCCATGGCTTTCCACAAAACCGCGATCACCAAGCCATTCGGGATATAGCGGCGCCAGGATGCCGAGCAACGGATAGGCCGCGCGCCCGTTCGCTTGGCTGGCGCCGAACGCCAGGCCCATTCGACGGCTCGCAGCATCATGCACCACGCTGATCGGCCGACGCATGGAGCGTAGGACGTCGTCGGCGCTCAGCGGGCCAAACACCACGTCGGACTGATGGCCGAGCCATTGTCCAACGGCGCCGCAAGCCGCCTCCCGACCCGCTGTAGCAACACTCATTTGATATCCGCCCCCGCGCTAGAGCTACCGTTCCTATCGTGGGAACGACAGAGCCCATTTCAATTTGCTGCACTGCAATAATGTCGCACCTTGCACGCACGGTGGTCAGGCGCCCCTGATCAAGCGGCGCGCAAGCGCAGGCCATACATCGAGTCACATCATTGATGGTGCGTCGTGTGAACGTGCGTCTAACTCAATAAACGCGCGGTTGGCTCTGCCCATGCGGTCTCTGCGGACATGCATAGGACAGACTGGTCTAATGGGCGATCTTGGAGCGCTGAATCAGGGATTGGGGGGTGCGGATGAACGACTTCGAGCAATTCGACGTGGCCATTGTCGGCGGGGGCATAGCCGGGCTTTCGCTTTCGATGTTCCTGAAGCAGCAGGGGATCGGCAGCGTGATCCTGGAGAAGTCTCACCGGACCGGCGGAAAGGCCTGGAGCCTCAATCTGGAAGGGAACCTGATCGAAATGGGCGCCTGCTACCTCGCCCGCGATTATCAGGAGGTCGCCGCCCTGGCGCACGCCTTTGGCGTGGGTACGCGGCGGCTGGGAGAGAGCGATGCGGAGCCCGGCAGCATCGTCGGTCGCTTCTACAAGGCCACCATCCCGGGGCGTCTGGCGCAGGCCGCCGGCCTACTCTGGAACCTCCAGCGTTACGCCCGCCGCCGCCGCAAGGCGCTTGCGCGCTTCGAGGCGAAAGATCGAGCAACCTGCGCCGCACTTGCCGCGCCGGCCGCCGAGTGGCTCGCGAGCGAAGGCTGTCAGGGCCTGCAGGCCCTCTTCGTCCTTCTGATCGACCGCTTCGGCTATGGACCGATGATTTCAATCCCCGCGCTGTACGCCCTCCGCTGGATGACGCCGGCTCTGATCATGACGGCGATCCTCCGCGACACCCGGCAGTTGGACGCTGGGTTTGGCGAAGTGACGCGCAGGATGGCCGAGGCCGCCGATGTCCGGTTGGAATCACCGCTGACGGCAGCCGTCCGTGAGGGCGATGGTCGATGGCGCATTTCGACGTGCAATGGCGATATCGTGGTGCGCGATGTGGCCGTGGCCTGTGCCCCGGGCGCCCCCGAGCTGCTTGAGCTGTTCGACGTCAACCGACGTGGAGTGCTCCAGCACAACTCGAGATCGACGCTCTACGGTTGTGCCCTTGTCACGGCGAGGAACTGGTTCGAGACCGACCAACGGGCCTGCATGAAAGACGGCGATCACCGCGACCAATTGCTGGCGGTCAGGCGCGAGGGGCCTAGCGCATCCGGCGCAGCCTATTACGCCTGTTACCTGTACCCCAGCACTGCCGACCCAGCGCACATCGAGCAGGTGCTTCGCCGGGAGCTCCAGGTCCGCGGCGCCGAACTGGTGGATATCCTCGAAATCCACTGCGCGACGGACTACTTGACCCATATCGACAGTGCGGCCATTGCGAGCGGGCGTTATTTCGAGCTGGAAGATGGTCAGGGCCATGACAATGTCTGGCTCTGCAACTCGCTTCTGGCGCATGAAAACTGGCGGGACCTGCTCGTGCTCAGCCGGAAGACTGCCGATCAGATCGCGCGGTCGCGACCGACGCCACAACATACCGGCCCCGCTCGCAGGTAGCTGTGTGTCGCTCGTCCACTAGACGCTCACGGACGGCGGTCAAGGACCAGCGGTTCCGGCGTCGCGGCGGCCAGCAGGCGCAGCTGTCCGAACAGGCCGACGATGTTGATGGCGAAGGAGATGAGGAAGGGATAGCGCCAGCCCCAGGCAAGGAAGTCCGAGGCGCCGAGGGCGGCGTGCAGCACCGCTAGCATGCCCCCGGCGACGACCAGGCCGAGCACCGCCGCGAGGGACGCAATGGTAAGTGACCAACCCGGCGCGCGCTGTCCGGCGCCATGGGCCCTGCGCGCAGCGAGGTCGTTCCACGCTCCGCCCATCGACAGTCCTTGCAGAACGCGGGCGCCGCAGAGGAGGGCGAGCGCCAGCCCTCCGAGAGCTTGCCAGTCGGGCAGGAACGCGACCGCGGCCGTGGAGGCGCCCAACAGGAACTGGGCGGCCGTCAGCCGCACGCCGCGTCCGTGGCGCCGATCGAGTTCCGCAAACAGCCTTGCGCCCGCCGGCCGCAGGGCCGGGCCGAGAAGGCAGATCGCCAGGCCCGCCAACACGGCGCCGACAGGATCGAGGCGGGGGAACATGACCTGGGGGAAGACGGCGAATGCGGCGATGCCCCAGAGGCTCAGATCGAACAGGTCCGGCAGGCGGCTGATCACCGCGGCGGGCGCCAGGTCGAGCGCGTCTGCGGGGCGCGCCGCAGCGTACATCCTTTGGGCGTCGAGCTCGAGCCGCAGAGAGGAAGGCAAGCCGCACTCGCGAGACATGGGTAGTCCTTCCATTTCTTCCCTAGATTCCATGGCCTTGTCGCCTGCTGGCGATCTTTTCAAGCGAGCATGACCTAGCTGCGCCAGGGCGCAACCCCCCTTCTGAACTCGGGGGAGCGCCAGAGGCCGTCGGCCGTGCGCGGGGCTAGGACAAACCGTCCAATTTCGCACCTGCGAAAGAAGCCGTATCGCACCGCACACTGTGTGCGTGGACGGATATCCAACCCGTGAAAGTTCCAAAAGCGATAGTTGCAGCCCCCCTGCTGGCCGCTCTGGCCGGCTGCAAGATGGTCGTCATGGACCCGGCCGGCGATATCGCCGTGCAGCAACGCGATCTGATCCTGCTCTCCACCGGCCTGATGCTGCTGATCATCGTGCCGGTTATCACCCTCACCCTGCTGTTCGCCTGGCGCTACCGCGCCTCGAACAAGGCGGCCAGGTACGAACCGGATTGGCACCATTCCACGCGGCTGGAGATGGTCGTCTGGGCTGCGCCCCTGGCCATCATCCTGGTGCTGGGCACGGTGACCTGGATCAGCAGCCACCTTCTGGACCCCTATCGCCCCCTGGATCGCATCGGCCCCCACCGCCCCGTGGCGGCGAGCGTCAAGCCGCTGAGGGTCGAGGTCGTGGCCTTGGACTGGAAGTGGCTATTCATCTACCCCGACCTCGGCATCGCCACCGTCAACGAGCTGGCCGCCCCGGTCGATACGCCGATTGAGTTCAAGATCACCGCCTCCTCGGTGATGAACACCTTCTACGTCCCCGCCCTCGCGGGGCAGATCTACGCCATGCCGGGCATGCAGACCCAGCTGCACGCCGTGGTGAACAAGCCGGGCCTCTATGACGGCTTCTCCGCCAACTACAGCGGCGCCGGCTTCTCCGATATGCGGTTCAAGTTCCACGGCATGAGTCAGGCCGACTTCGACCGCTGGGCCGCAGCCGTGAAAGGCGGCTCAGCCCCGCTGACCCGCGCCGACTATGTCGCCCTGGAGCGCCCCAGCGCCGACGCGCCGGTGCGCCGCTACGCCGGCGTGGAGCCCGGCCTGTTCCTGGCGATCGTCAATCGCTGCGTCGAACCGGGCCAAAGCTGCATGGACGCCATGGGCCCCATGCCCCGCAGGAGAACCGTGCCCGCCGCCGCGCCCATGAGCGGCCACGACCACCAGCACATGGCCGAGATGGCCCCTCTCGCGCGACCGGCGCTCTGACCGGAAGGGATCCGACGATGCAAGAGATGCAGACCCCGTCCGCGCCCCACCACCTGGACTTTGGCAAGCTGGTCTTCGGACGGTTGACCTGGGACGCCCTCCCCCTCCACGAACCGATCCTGATCGGCACCTTCGCAGGGGTCGCTCTGGTCGGCCTCGCCATGGCGGGCTTGATCACCCGCTACAAGCTCTGGGGCTATCTCTGGAGCGAGTGGTTCACCAGCGTGGACCACAAGAAGATCGGCGTCATGTACGTCGTACTCGGCGTGGTGATGCTGCTGCGCGGCTTCGCCGACGCCCTCATGATGCGGGCCCAGCAGGCGATGGCCTTCGGCCCCGACCACGGCTACCTGCCCCCCCAGCATTATGATCAGATCTTCACCGCCCACGGCGTGATCATGATCTTTTTCGTGGCCATGCCCCTGGTCACGGGCCTGATGAACTTCGTGGTGCCCACGCAGATCGGGGCCCGCGATGTCGCCTTCCCCTTCCTGAACAACTTCAGCTTCTGGATGACCGTGGGCGGCGCGGTGCTGGTGATGGCCTCGCTGTTCGTCGGCGAGTTCGCCCGCACCGGATGGCTGGCCTATCCGCCGCTGTCTGGCTCAGCCTACAGCCCGGACGCGGGCGTCGACTATTTCATCTGGTCGCTGCAGATCGCCGGCGTCGGCACCCTTCTGTCAGGCGTCAACCTGATCGCCACCATCGTCAAGATGCGCGCGCCGGGGATGACCCTCATGAAGATGCCGGTGTTCACCTGGACGGCGCTTTGCACGAACGTCCTGATCGTCGCCTCCTTCCCGGTGCTGACGGCGGTGCTCTCCATGCTGGCCATGGACCGCTACGTGGGAACCCACTTCTTCACGAACGACCTCGGCGGCAACCCGATGATGTACGTGAACCTGATCTGGATCTGGGGCCACCCAGAAGTCTACATCCTCATTCTGCCGGCCTTCGGCGTCTTCTCGGAAGTGGTCTCGACCTTCAGCGGCAAGCGCCTGTTCGGCTACACCTCGATGGTCTAAGCCACGGTGGTCATCACCATCCTGTCGTACCTGGTCTGGCTGCACCACTTCTTCACCATGGGCTCGGGCGCCAGCGTGAACTCGTTCTTCGGGATCACGACGATGGTCATCTCGATCCCTACAGGGGCCAAGATCTTCAACTGGCTCTTCACCATGTATCGCGGCCGGGTGCGCTTCGAGACGCCGATGCTGTGGACCGTGGGCTTCATGGTCACCTTCGTCATCGGCGGCATGACCGGCGTGCTGCTCGCCGTGCCCCGGCCGACTTCGAGCTGCACAACAGCCTGTTCCTGGTCGCGCACTTCCATAACGTCATCATCGGCGGCGTGCTGT
>JAQGII010000273.1 GCA_028291305.1 Caulobacteraceae bacterium | reverse complement strand
GGCGACCTGGACCCAGGGCGGCTTCGAGCACTTCATCCAAATGACCATCGAAGGTTGGGCGCGGGGCGTGAGCATCCTCCACTTCCTCGGCGGCCAGAGCATCGATATCCAGGGAGACCGCGCCATCTCCCAGACCAAGATGACCATTTCTCAAAGAGCCAACGTGGACGGCATCCTCTGCGATGTGGTCTGCACCGGCCGGTTTTATGACTTCATCGAGCGGCGTGACGGCCGCTGGGGCCTGGTCTTGCGCCAGCCCATCTACGAAAAGGACCGCCTGGATCCCCTCGACCCGGCGGCGCGGCCCAAGCTCGACGACGAGCTGCTGCAGCAGTTCCCGGAAGGGTACCGGCACCTGGCCTATCTGCAGACGCGGATCGGCTACGCCGTGAAGAAGGACATGCCGGGCCTCAAGGGGCCGGCGGTCGCGCGGCTCTACGAGCAGGGAGAGCGTTGGATCAAGGGCGGCCCCCTGCCTTGACAGCGGGCGCACCGAGGGGCTGCTAGGCCCAGGCCCCAACGGGAGCCAACGACGGCAGATCGGAGAGCCCTCTCTCCGCTTCAGGTCAGGCGACGCGAATGGCGACCCCACGGACTTCGATCGCGCGCCCTTCTTCCGGCCGGTCTGGCGGGCGAACATCGCCGGACTCCGTCTGGGAGCCGACACCGATTGGGGCGAAGTGGCTGAACTCGTCGCGGTGAGCTATCGGGTCCTTGCGCCAAAGAAGCTGGTGCAAGGGCTGGACGCCGCCGAAAGGGCGGGTTGAAGCGGGCCCGCCGGCAGCCCTCGCCCAGTCTAGAACAGCCCTGGGGCGAGCCTGAAGGGGACAGCTTTCATGTAGGCCACGTACGCTGGATCCGTCGAAAGATGCCGCTCCTCCGCCCGCAGGCGCACCAGTTGCAGGCCCAGTCCGGCGCCGCAGATGCAAACATTGGCCAAGCTTGGGTTGAGCAACAGAAAGCCGAGCTGGGTGACGGTGTTGACGAGGTATAACGGGTGGCGCACCAGCCGGTACGGGCCGCCCTGCTGAAGACCGCGGTTGGCGGCGACCAGGCCGAAACTTCGCCACAGCCACAGCTTTGCGTAGATGTGGACGGCCAGGCCCAGAGCCATGAGCGTCGCTCCGACCGCGCCTGACACAAGAGCATGGCCGCCGGGCGCGAGCAGCAAGGGCGCGGCCGTCGCGGCGTAGGCCGTCAACCAGTCAGCGGGACTGCGGCTTAGGCTGGAGGCCGGCCGGCGGACGAAAAGCAGCACCAGGGGCAGGGCATCGCAGGCCAGGAGGGCCAGATTGAACGGGCTATGCGCCAGCGTCGGCGCGATCCTCCAGGTTTGCAACGCAAACAGGAGCCCCAAGAACGACGCCTCGAGCAGGCCCGCCCAAAATCCTAGTCTCTTCATGTGACCGCCGTCGCTACGCCTTCGACAGAGGAACACACTCGCCTTAACGAACGTCTGAGCAAGGCCCGGGGAAGCGAAGAATCCGACGGGGCCTCGTGCGACAAAGCGCGCAACAGCTCGGCGCGTCAGGCGCAGTCTTCTGGCCGGTCTTTCCGTTTTCAGGAAAGATCACATCCGCACACCGCCTCTGCAATTGGCGGTCCCCCTGCCCCAAATAGACCCTGCGCAACCAAGTCGGAGTCACCGGCGCAGCTGCAGGAAGCCTGAACGATGAGCCTATCGAACCCGACAGTGCTGCGCGACCGCGCGGCGCCCGCCCCCGCCAAGGAAAAAACCCGCCCGGCCGCGAGCCCGAGCGCCCACGCCCGCAAGGCGGCCATCCTGGCCGGCGCCGCCCTCGTCCTGGGCGCGGCGGCCTTCTATGGCCATCGATACTGGACCGAAGGCCGCTTCGAGGTCGCCACCGACGACGCCTACGTCAAGGCCGACTCCACCGTCGTCGCCCCCAAGGTGTCCGGCTACATCCAGACCGTGGCGGTCCAGGACAACCAGCCGGTCAAGGCAGGCGCGCTGCTGGCGCGCATCGATGACCGCGACCTGCGCACCGCGCTCGACGAGGCCCACGCCGCCGCCGGCGCCGCCCGGGCTTCGGTCGCCAACCTCGATGCTCAGCTGGTCGCCCAGAATTCGGAGATCGGCCAGGCCGCCTCCGACGTCAGCGCCTCGGAGGCCGCCCTGGCGCTGGCCCGCAGCAACAATACCCGCTTCCAGACCATGGCCAAGGTCGGCTACGGCTCCAACCAGCAGGCCGAGCAGGCCGCCGCCGACCTGCAGCAGAAGCTGGCCGGCGCGCAGCATCAGGGCGCCGCCCTGGCCCACACCCGCCAGCAGGTCGGGGTGCTCACCGCCCAGCGCGCCCTGGCCGCCGCCCAGCTGCAGCGCGCCGAGGCCGCCGAGCGCCAGGCCCAGCTCAACCTTGGCTACGCCACCGTAACCGCGCCGATCGACGGGGTCGTCGGCGCCCGCTCGCTGAGGGTCGGCCAGTACGTCCAGGCCGGCGCCCAGCTGATGGCCGTGGTGCCCGTGACCCAGGCCTATGTGGTGGCCAACTACAAGGAAACCCAGCTGACGCGCCTGCGGCCCGGCCAGGCGGCCACGGTCAAGGTCGACTCCTTCCCCGGCCAGCCGCTGCACGGCAGGGTGGACAGCGTCGCCCCTGCCACGGGCCTGGAGTTCAGCCTGCTGCCGCCGGACAACGCCACGGGCAATTTCACCAAGGTGGTCCAGAGGATCGCCGTCAAGATCGTCATCGACGACGCGGACGGCCTGGCGTATCGCCTGCGGCCGGGCATGTCCGTCGAGACCAGGGTCGAGGCCCGGGACGGCCGCAAGTGAGCCAGCCCGGCCCCGCATCCCCGCCGCCGGCCGCGGCCGCTCAGCCGATCCCCTGGTTCGGCCTGACCGCAGTCCTGCTCGGCACCTTCATCTCGACCCTGAACACGCGGCTTTCGAGCTTCGGCCTGAACGACATCCGCGGCGCGGTCCACGCCGGTTTCGACGAGGGGGCCTGGATCACCACGGCGCTGACGGTGGCGCAGATGGTGGTGCTGCCGGTCGCAATCTGGCTGGGCGGGGTGTTCGGCGCGAGGCGGGTGCTGATCGAGGCCGCGCTCGCCTTCGCCGTGGTCTCGTTCCTGGAGCCCTTCTCGACGAACCTCGCCATGCTGCTCGCCCTGCAGTTCGTCGGCGGCCTCGCCTCGGGCTTCTTTATTCCGCTGACGCTGAGTTTCATTCTGCGCGGGGTGCCGCCGCGCCTCTGGGCGTACGGCATCGCCCTCTACGCCCTCAACCTGGAGCTCTCGCTGAACATCTCGGCCTCGCTCGAGGGCTGGTATGTCGACCACCTCTCCTGGCGCTGGATCTTCTGGCAGAACGTGCCGCTGGCGCTCGGCATGGCGGCCTGCTTCAGATTTGGCTCACCCCCCGACCCCAGGCCGCCCGCGGCGCCCAGGGCGGATCGCTTCGGCATCGTCGCCAGCGGAGCCGGCCTGGCCCTGATCTACGCGGCGCTGGACCAGGGCAACCGCCTGGACTGGCTGAATTCCGGGCTGATCTGCGGCTTGCTGGCGGCGGGCGGCCTGCTGGTCGTCGCCTTCCTCGTTTACGAGC
>JAQGII010000509.1 GCA_028291305.1 Caulobacteraceae bacterium | reverse complement strand
CGGTCGTCCAAACCCGCCGCGACCAGGCGCCCGGCCGCGGCCTGGCCGCCCCGCCGCCCCCGGCCATCGGCCCGCCCGTCTCGATCTGATCGTCCTTCGCAACCCCGCGCCTGCGCGGGGCCTTGGAACCCCGCCCCTGCGCGGGGTCTTGAGCCGCGTGCGCGCGGCGCAGATGAGATCGTGATCCATGAAGAGCTTGCTTGTCCTGGGCGCCAGCGCCAGCGCCCTCGCCGTCGGCGCCCCGTCTTGCGGCGCCCTGGCCGCCGAACCCCTGTCGCCGGTGGTGGTCACCGCTTCGCCGGGCATCGACCTGGCCGCCCTGCCGACCACCTCGCACAGCATCACCGCCGAGGCCATCGGCCGGACCG
Source organism: Caulobacteraceae bacterium (assembly GCA_028291305.1). Lineage (GTDB taxonomy): Bacteria > Pseudomonadota > Alphaproteobacteria > Caulobacterales > Caulobacteraceae > BOG-938. The sequence continues at coordinate 2,514 of JAQGII010000509.1, read as the reverse complement.
TCAACCTGGTCACCCCGGAGGACGCGCTGCGCTACCTGCCCGATGTGCTGGTCCGCCAGCGGCACATCGGCGACACCCAATCGCCGGTCACCACCCGCACCTCCGGGGTCGGCGCCTCGGCCCGCAGCCTGATCTATGTCGACGGGGTGCTGATCTCGTCCCTGATCGGCAACAACAACACCTCCGCCTCGCCCAAGTGGGGCCTGGTCGCGCCGGACGCCATCGCCCGGGTGGACGTGCTCTACGGGCCCTTTTCGGCCGCCTATGCCGGCAACTCGATCGGCAGCGTGATCGCCTTCACCACCCGCATGCCGCAGGCGCTGGAGGGCGGCATGCAGGTGCAGGGCGCCGCCCAGGCCTTCTCCAAGTACGGCGACCGCCAGACCTACGGCACGGGCCGCCTGGCGGCCGACTTCGGCGACCGGCGGGACCGGTTCGCCTTCCGCCTCAGCTACAACCATCTGGACAGTTCGGCCCAGCCGCTGAGCTACGCCACGGCGACCGTGCCCGCCGCGACCAGCGCCTCCGGGACTGTCGTCACGGGAGCCTTCGCCGACGCCAACAGGACGGGCCAGCCGATCGTGGTGCTGGGCGCGACCGGCATCGAGCACCAGGTGCAGGACAACGTCTCGGGCCGGTTGACCTATGACCTGACCCCGACCTTGACGGCCGCCTACACCTTCGGCCTGTTCGGCAACAACGACCGCTCGACGGTCAACAGCTATCTGCGCGACGCCGCCGGCGCCCCGGTCTACACCGGATCGCTCAACATCGGCGGACGGGCCTATACGGTGGCGGCGGGGGCCTTCTCCGGCGGCGTCTATCGGCTGGACGAACTGCAACTGGCCCAGGGACTGTCGCTGGCCTCTCATTCCGGCGGCGTGTTCGATTTCGAGCTGACGGCGACGGACTACGACTATCTGAACAGCCGCCAGCGCACGCCGGCCACGGCCCTGCCCGCCGCCTTTTCCGGCGGCGCCGGTTCCGACGCCGTGCTGAACGGGACCGGCTGGTACACCCTGGACGGCAAGGGGACCTGGCGTCCCGGCGGGGCGCACGTGGTCAGCTTCGGCGCGCACCAGGACGTGATCACCCTGAACAACCCGCGCTACGCCCTGGCCGACTGGACGACGACGGCGGACGGCGCCTTGCTGGCGGCCAGCCGCGGGGCGACCCGGACGCAGGCGGTCTGGCTGCAGGACATCTGGACCCTGACGCCCCAGCTCAAGGCGACGGTGGGCGGCCGTTTCGAGCACTGGCGGGCCTACGACGGCGTCAACTACTCGGCCTCGCCGGCGCTCAGCGTCAGCCAGCCCGCCCTCGGCAAGGACGCCTTCTCGCCCAAGGCGGTGCTGGCCTATGCGCCCTTGCCGGGCTGGACCTTCAAGGGATCGGTGGGCCTCGCCTCCCGCTTTCCCACCGTCACCGAACTCTACCAGGCGATCACGGTCGGAACCGTGCTGGCCGCGCCCAACCCGAATCTGAAACCCGAACGCGCCCTCTCCAGCGAACTGTCGGCTGAAAAGACCTGGGATACGGGCAGCGTCCGCCTGTCCGTCTTCGACGAACGGATCACCGACACCCTGCTGTCCCAGACCGCGGCCCTGCCGGCGGTGTCCGGCGCCGTCGCCAGCTACGTGCAGAACATCGACGCCACTCACGCCACCGGCGTGGAACTGGTCGCCGACCGGCGCGACGTCTTCATCCGCGGCCTGGAGCTGTCGGGCTGGGTCACCTATGTCGACGCCCGCATCGACCGCGACGCCGCCTTCGCCGCGGCGGTGGGCAAGGCCCTGCCGCAGCTGCCCCGCTGGCGTGGCGCGGTGGTGGCGACCTGGACGCCCACGCCGAGGCTCGATGTGACCCTGGCCGCCCGCTACAGCGACCCTTCCTTCGCCACCATCGACAACAGCGACCACAACGCCGACACCTACCAGGGCTTCGACGGCTACCTCGTCGCCGACGTCCATGTCCGTTATCGGATCAATCGCCACGTGACGGCGGGAATCGGCGTCGACAACCTCAACGACCGCTCCTACTTCCTCTTCCACCCCTTCCCGCAAAGGACGCTGATCGCCGACCTGAAGGTCAGCTACTGAGGGGTGTGCGCGGGACGCTGGCGGAGAGGGTGGGATTCGAACCCACGGTACCCTTGCAGGTACGCCGCATTTCGAGTGCGGTGCTTTCGACCACTCAGCCACCTCTCCAATATGCGGGGTCGAGCGGGCGCGGAACCTAGCGAGCATGCCCTCATTCCGCAAGCCCGCCCCGGCGCGTCCAGGCGTGACAATGATGTCACTCGCGCGAGTGACGAAAAATTATCGCATTGCGGCGGGAACTTTACGGCTGCGAGGGCATTTTTTCGCCGTAGTTCGGGGCGCACCGCCTCGAGCGAGATGGGGGTTGCATGGTCGAATTTGGCCGTGACCGTCTTGACGAGATCGGGTTCCGCCCTGATGGCGGGGCTCCAATCGGGTCGGGACGGCGTTCTCTTTTCAACTTTGGACACAAAGT
>JAQGII010000252.1 GCA_028291305.1 Caulobacteraceae bacterium | reverse complement strand
CTCCCGTTCGCAGAACGCCGACAACACCTACAGCCCCGACGGGACCGTGCGGACCGAGGGTTTCCGGCTGGGCGCGGCGGGCCGGCTGGCGCGCGGCTGGCGGGTCTACGGCGGCTACACCAGGCTGGACGCCCGCATCGTCGCGGCCATCGCCCCCGGGACCCAGGGCAAGACGCCGCTGAACACGCCCAGGGACAGCGCCACCCTGTGGACCACCTACGAGGTCGGCCATCACCTGGAGATCGGCGGCGGCGCCGCCTACCTGTCGCGGCGCTACCTGACCAACCTCGATACGGTGCAGGTCCCCGCCTACGCCCGCGTCGACGCCACCCTCGCCTGGCGGCGGCCGCGCTACGACCTGCGCCTGAACGTGTTCAACCTGCTGGACGCCCGGTACTACGACGCCCTGATCCCGTCCGACGGCGGCCGCGCCGTGCCGGGCGCCGGGCGCACGGCGATGATCTCCCTGGTCTACCGGCCATGATCGTCACCATCGACCGGGCGCTGGACGCCGGGCAGGTCGCGCAGCTGCGGGCCCATCTGCACACGGCCGGCGACGCCTGGGTCGATGGCCGGGCGACGGCGGGCTACCAGGGCGCGCCGGTCAAGTTCAACCGGCAGATCGACGAGGGGTCGCAGGCGGCGGCGCGCTGCCAGGCGATCGTGCTCGGCGCGCTGGAGCGCCACCCGCTGTTCATCAGCGCGGCCCTACCCAACGCGGTCTATCCGCCGATGTTCAACCGCTATAGCGAGGGCATGACCTTCGGCGCCCATGTCGACGGGGCGGTGCGCATCGACCCGCGCACCGGCCACAAGCTGCGCGCCGACATCTCCGCCACCCTGTTCCTGTCCGATCCCGAGGACTACGACGGCGGCGAGCTGGAGGTGATGGACACCTACGGCCTGCACAGCATCAGGCTGAGGGCCGGCGACCTGCTGATCTATCCGGCGGCCAGCCTGCACCAGGTGACGCCGATCACCCGCGGCGAGCGGCTGGGGTGTTTCTTCTGGGTGCAGAGCCTGGTGCGCGACGACGGCCGGCGCAGCCTGCTGTTCGAGATGGACACCGCCCTCCAGCAGCTCAACCGCACCGGCGCCGACGAGGAGGCCCGCCGCACCCTGGTCGGCTGCTACCACAACCTCCTGCGGCAGTGGGCGGAGGTGTAGGCGGCGAGAAGCTGTTGTCGTACTCGCGGCCGGGGACGCTACCCGGCCACAGCGCCCTTCTGGAAGCGCCGGGCCCTGCCGTCCGACCAGGCCATCCACGGGGCGGCGCGTTCCCGCGGCACGAAGAAGAAGTTGCTGACATAGCCCGGCGGGGCGTGGCCGCCGTCCAGAGCCGCCAGATCGGACGGCTTGAGCGCCTGGTGGGCCGCCAGTTCGAAGCTGCGGATCGTCACCGGGGCGCGGTCGCGCCCCAGCATGAAGCCCTCGTAGCCCAGGGACTGCAGCAGGTCGGCGATCGAGGCCACGGCGCCCGGCCGATGCCGCTCCTCCGCCTCCACCAGGATGGCCGGACGGCAGGATGCGATCAGCGGCAGCGCGCCCTTCAGCACCGCCAGCTCATGCCCTTCCACGTCGATCTTGATGAAGCCGACATCCTGCACGCCGAGGTCGGCCAACCTCAGGGCGGGCACGGCGACCGTCCTTTCCCGGCCGCCGCCCAGGGTGTTGGCGGCTTCGATCGTCCCCAGGCCGGTGGACACCGCGCCGGCCTCGGGGATGCGCAGGACCACCTCCCCCTCCCGGTCGGAGGCCGCGGCGTGCACCACCTTCACATTGGCGGGCAGCATGCGGCGCAGCTCGGTCGCCAGGTCCGGGTTGGCTTCGACGGCGATGGTCTCCAGGCACAGCCTCGACAGGCGGTGGCTATAGCTGCCGACGTTGGCCCCCACGTCGATCGCGCGCCGCGCCGGATCCACCAGATGTCTGAGCAGGGCCAGCTCCGGTTCGGCGCGTCCCCGCACCGCGCGATAGGCGCCCCGAATCGCGAACCAGAGCGAGGGGTGACGCTTGAGCAGCGCCTTGGCCGGGGCCGCCAGCCTCCTGCCGAATGAGCGCGCGCCTGCGGTCCCGTCCATCGCCTTCCACCCCCCGGCGGCGGAGCCCTACGGTATCCGACGCAGTTCGTAGTACGGCACCGAGTCGCTGCTGAACACATCGCGATTCCGGTCCGCGAACGGCGGCGCATGATCGCCGTACAGGACGATAAGGTCGGGCTTGGTTGGCGCGGCCTCGATCGCCGCGGCCAGGTCCGCCCCGGCGCGGCCGAAATACCAGTCGTACAGGCACAGTTCGCGCGCCTCGCGCCGGGCCTGCCCGCATCCCGCGGCCGGGTCCCCCGCCTGGGGGAAGTGGGTGTCGAGGGTCATGACATGGACGAAGTGGCGCCCGGGCCCCTTGAACGCCGTCATCGCCGACTGGAAGACGTCCCGGTCGCAGACGCCCTTGAACATGTAGCGGTCGCAGACCCGGCCCGAACGGACCAGGTCGTCGCGGAAGTGCGAATCGGTGATGCCGATGGAGGGATAGACGCTGGCGCGGTGATAGAAGTCGCCGCTGTTCCCGTGATAGGCCGCCGTCGTATAGCCGCGTTGCCGCAGCGCCTGCGGAAGGCAGGCGCCGAGACGGCCGAATTCGGCCTCGGTCTTGGGCATGCCCTCGACCCGCACCCCGCACAGCTCGCGCAGCTCCCCCTGCAGCGTCTTGCCGTCGAAGCGATGGGCGCCGGCATAGGCCACGGCGTACCGCCCGCCGAGGCCGGCGGTCAGCTGGCGCACGAAGGCGATGGATTGGGCGCCCCCGGCGCGCGGCAGGCCCAGCGATTCCACGGACACCGACAGGATATTCGCGGGCGGGTCCGGCAGGCCCTCCATCCGCGTGGCCATGGTCGGCTCGGACAGGGGCGTGACGGCTTTCAGGCCGTTGGTCAGCTGCTCGCCCTTGGCGAACCTCAAGCTGGAACTGGAGACGAGATTGGGCAGCAGGGTGCCCGGCCGCCAGAGGAAATGGGTGTTCCCGGCAAACAGGTCGGCGGCGAACATCGCGACGACGACCAATACCAGCCCGGAGGCGTAGATCCGCTCCTGCGCCCGCCTAAGCAGGACGACGATCAGGATGGACGCGGCGAAGACCAGAGCGATCCAGGGCAGGAACAGGGACCACGGCCAGTGCAAAACGCCGGCGGCGTATTCCGATCCGCCGAACACGCCATGGTTGAACGGGTCCGACAGGGAGATGAACAGGTCGAGGAGCGACACCGTCACCAGCCCCAGGAAGATCGCGGCATCGCGGGCAAGCCGCACAAGGGGGATCGCGACGCCTGTCGCGGCGAGCATCAGGACGGGGGCGAAGTCGAGGTTCGCGACGTATTTGCGGGAGATGCCCTCATAGGAACAGGCGGCGAGCGGCAACAGGTTCAGGAGGGCGAACAGAGCCGGCAAGGCGGCATATCGCAACAGGGCCTGGCTCCCCTGCGCCCAATCCCATCGTTTCAGCGATTCAGCCTGCGTCATGTCTGGAACTCGGAGGTGACTAGTAGGAGCCGCGTCCTATGAGAACCGCAGGCAAGGTCGCCGCCAGGATCCGGACATCCAGCAGGATTCGCTTGGAGCGGGCGTACACGACGTCCATGGCGACCCGGGAGCGATAGTTGGTGTCGCTGCGCCCGCTGACCTGCCACAGGCCGGTCAGGCCGGGCCGGACCGCGTAATAGTGGTGGATCCAGCGCCCGTACCGGCAGGCTTCCGCCTCGACGATCGGCCGCGGGCCGACCAGGCTCATGTCCGCGCGCAGGACGTTGATGAGCTGCGGCAGTTCGTCGAGGCTATACTTGCGGATGAAGGCGCCGACCCGGGTCACTCGCGGGTCCCGGCGCAGCTTGTGGGTTCTGGCCCATTCGTCCTGAGCGGTGCAGCTGTCGATCAGCAGCCGGCGCAGCTGGTCTTCGGCCCGGGTGTTCATCGAGCGGAACTTGAAGCAGCGGAAAGGGCGTCCGCCCAGCCCGAGGCGGGATTGGGCAAAGAAGATCGGGCCGCCGTCCTCGAGATAGATGAACAGCGCCACCAGCAGCATGATCGGCGTGGCGATCACCAGCAGGATGAATCCGACGAGGTAATCGAACGCCGGCCCATAGGACCGGTGAGCGACATCCCGGCCGCGCACCTGCGCGCCCAGCGCCTGTGATGGAAAAGTAGCTTCGACCAACGCCCCGTCCCCACGAAGTTGACCTCAAAGAACAGTACGGCTCAGCTTCTGTCCACCTTTTTAACGCCTGATTAAACATGGATGGGCGGCGGCGCCCTCGTTAGGGCGCCGCGGGCCTGGCGGGCCCCAGGCCCAGAAGCGCCGCCGCGAGACGGCCGCTGGGATCGCCCACGCCGCGGACGGCGGCTTCCAGGGGGCGCCGGGTGTCGTAGTCGGTGAGGGCGACATTGACCTCCTTCACCGCATCCTGCCGCGTGGCCTGGGGCAGGGCGGACCAGTTGTTCAAGGCCAGGGAGATGCGCCAGGGCGTGAAGGCGCCGCCGTAGGGGGCGATCAGGTAGCTGGTGTCCAGGGCGCGCTGGCCGGCGGCGGTGAGGCGGCCGTGGGTCAGCCAGTCGGCGTAGGCGAGGCGCAGCCATGCCGTCGGATCACCCGGCCGGCCGTTCAACACCCGGACGGCGGCCTGTTCCTGGGCGGCGGGATCCACGGCCCTGGCGTCGACCTGCCCGAGAATCCGTTCGGCCTGGAGCGGATTGGCGTTCGGCCAGGTCAGGGCGCAGCAGCCGGCCGGAGCGAACACCTGTTCGTAATAGAGGCCGGCGCCGTAGGCGGCGATCAGGGCGGCGACGACGCCTAGCCAGCGGATCTGCAAGAGCGGTCCCCCCGTCTCCAGGCGTGTGTCGGTCGGCTTATCGGCGGTTTGCCGGGCGCGCCGCTAGAGCACGTCAGGCGAAAGTGGATACCGGTTTCGCCGCCCGACGTGCTCTAACGCTATGATTTAGAGCCTTTTTATCCGGTTCAAATGATTCCATTTGAACCGGAAAGGCTCTAGGCCGCGGCCTAGCGGTCGGCGAGGGACTGCAGCAGCGCGGCGATGCGGTCGGTGGCGCCGGCGGCGGCGCTGGCCAGGGTCTGACCGGCGCCGCTGGTCGGCGACTGGGCGGCGTTGGCCATCTGGCTGGCGGCGGCCTGGGCCACGCTCAGCGAGGCCAGCTTGGCCGTGTTCTGGGCGGTCTGGTAGATGAAGCCGTAGGTCGGATAGACGGTGTGGCCCAGGTCGCGAATCGGGTCGTACCAGACCTTCACCTGACTCCAATCGCCCTGGGGCGAGACGTCGACCACGGTGACGTCCTGCTCGACCTTGCCGCGGCCGCCTTCGATGATCGACCAGTTGGCGTGGGTGACCTGGATGATCCGGTCGGTCAGCACCCGGCTGACCACGGCCACATGGCCGTCGCGCATGGCGCCATTGCGCTTGAACACCAGCACCGAGCCTGCCTGGGGCGTCTCGCCGGTGGAGTATTTGCCGAGGGCCTGGTTCCACCAGGTCCAGGCGTCGCCGAAGATCTGGATGCCGGAAAACATGCGGGCGAAGGTGGCGCACTGCCAGTAGGAGTCGGCGTGGGCGATGCCGCCCGTGGAGAGCGACAGAACCATGGCGACGGCCATGGAGCCCAACAGTGCTTTCGCCTGTTTAAT
>JAQGII010000221.1 GCA_028291305.1 Caulobacteraceae bacterium | reverse complement strand
CTATCCGATCGAGGACGCGCCGACCCTCGACAAGAAGTTCAAGCACGACATCGACATCGTCGTGGACCGGCTGGTCACCAAGCCGGGCCTGGAGAGCCGCTACGCCGACAGCCTGGAGACGGCGCTCAGGCTGGCCGACGGCATCGCGGTGGCCGAATGGGCCGACAAGGACCCCACCGAGCAAGAGCCCCGGCGGCTGATCTTCTCCGAGAAGTTCGCCTGCCCGGTGTCCGGCTTCACCATCAGCGAGATCGAGCCGCGGCTGTTCTCGTTCAACAACCCCTATGGCGCCTGCCCGGTCTGCGACGGCCTGGGAGCCAAGCTGGCGTTCGACGCCGACATGGTGGTCCCGGACAAGGACAAGACCCTGCACAAGGGCGCGGTGGCGCCGTGGTCGCGCGGCCCCTCCCCGCTCTACACCCAGACCCTGCAGGCGCTCGCCCGCCACTACGGCTTCTCCATGGACGAGGCCTGGTGGAAGCTGCCCGACCAGGCCAAGCAGGTGATCCTGCACGGCTCGGGCGATGAGAAAATCCGCTTCGTCTACGACGACAACGCCCGGCGCTATGAGGTCAACAAGACCTTCGAGGGCGTGCTGCCGAACCTGGAGCGCCGCTGGCGCGAGACGGATTCGTCGTGGGTGCGCGAGGAGCTGGGCCGCTTCCAGTCCGAGACGCCCTGCGAGGCCTGCGGCGGCTACCGGCTGAAGCCCGAAGCGCTCGCCGTGAAGATCGACGGCAAGCACATCGGCGAGGTCTCCCAGCTTTCCATCAAGCACGCCCGCGAGTGGTTCGAGGAACTGGCCGAGGGCCGGCTGACCGACAAGCAGATGGAGATCGCCCGGCGGATCCTGAAGGAGATCACCGACCGGCTGCGGTTCCTGGTGGACGTCGGCCTCGACTACCTGAACCTCTCCCGCGGCTCCGGCAGCCTGTCGGGCGGCGAGAGCCAGCGCATCCGGCTGGCCAGCCAGATCGGCTCGGGCCTGACCGGCGTGCTCTATGTGCTCGACGAGCCGTCCATTGGCCTGCACCAGCGCGACAACAGCCGGCTTCTGCATAGCCTCAAGGGCCTACGCGACCTCGGCAACTCGGTGCTGGTGGTGGAGCATGACGAGGAGGCGATCCTCACCGCCGACTATGTGATCGACATGGGCCCGGCGGCCGGCGTCCACGGCGGCGAGATCATCGCCCAGGGCAAGCCCGCCGACATCATGGCCGAGCCGCGCAGCCTGACCGGCCAGTACCTGTCGGGCGCCCGCGAGATCGAGGTGCCGGAAGAGCGCCGGCCGATCTCCAAGAAGAAGGTGCTGCGCGTGGTCGGCGCCTCCGGCAACAACCTCAAGCACGTGACGGCCGAGATCCCGGTGGGGACCTTCACCTGCATCACCGGCGTGTCCGGCGGCGGCAAGTCCACCTTCACCATCGAGACCCTGTACAAGGCCGCCGCGCGCCGCCTGAACAACGCCTCGGACGCCCCGGCGCATCACGACCGGATCGAGGGCCTGACCCACTTCGACAAGGTCATCGACATCGACCAGTCGCCGATCGGGCGCACGCCGCGCTCCAACCCGGCCACCTACATCGGCGCCTTCCAGCCGATCCGCGACTGGTTCGCCGCCCTGCCGGAGTCCAAGGCCCGCGGCTATGGCCCCGGCCGCTTCTCGTTCAACGTCAAGGGCGGGCGCTGCGAGGCCTGCCAGGGCGACGGCCTGATCAAGATCGAGATGCACTTCCTGCCCGACGTCTACGTCACCTGCGACGTGTGCAAGGGCCGGCGCTACAACCGCGAGACGCTGGAGATCCTGTTCAAGGGCAAGTCCATCGCCGACATCCTGGGGATGACGGTCGAGGAGGCGCACGACTTCTTCAAGGCGGTGCCCTCGGTCCGCGACAAGATGGCGACCCTGTCGCGCGTGGGGCTCGACTATGTGAAGCTCGGCCAGTCGGCCACGACCCTGTCGGGCGGCGAGGCCCAGCGGGTCAAGCTGTCCAAGGAGCTGTCGCGCCGGGCCACCGGCCGCACCCTCTACATCCTCGACGAGCCGACCACCGGCCTGCATTTCGAGGACACCAAGAAGCTGCTGGAGGTGCTGCACGAGCTGGTCGACCAGGGCAACACGGTGGTTGTCATCGAGCACAACCTGGACGTGGTGAAGACCGCCGACTGGATACTCGACTTCGGCCCCGAAGGCGGCGACGGCGGCGGGCGCATCGTGGCCCAGGGCACGCCCGAGCAGGTGGCGGAGTCCAAGGACAGCTGGACCGGCCGCTACCTGGCCGAGATGCTGGCGCGCCACGAGGAGCGGCGCAAGGCGCGGGTCTCCGAGCTGAAGAAGGCGAAGCGGGCCTAGACCCTGGGCAGCTGGCTGGCGAAGGCGCGGTAGGCGCCGACGCCGACGCCGAGGCCGGCGGCCAGGAACACCACGCTCAGCCACACCTGCACGACGTTGAGCACCACATCCAGGCCGATCAGGATGGGGTTCAGGCCCTCGTACTGCCGGCGCAGGGCCAGGCCGACGTCGGCGATGCCGCCGCCGGAGGCGGTGGCCGCCACCCCCATCAGGGCGGAGAACAGGACCAGCATCACCACCAGGATCACGCCAGCGACCGCGGCCAGCAGCACATAGGCGCCCAGCAGCCGCCAGAAGCCGCCCTTGGTCAGCTCCCAGGAGCGGCGCAGCGATATCCGCTTCTCGGTGTAGGCCACCACGGGGGCCAGGGAGAGCCGCACCGCCAGACCGGCCAGGGCCGCCAGCCCGACGATCATGACCAGCGCCGCCAGGGCCGGATTGACCTGCGCGGCCAGGCCGGTGAACAGGCTGACCGTGGTCACGCCGCAGAACAGCGACAGCATCAGAAAAGCGTAGGCGCCCAGCACCCGCAGTTCGTCGCCGCTGAAGCGCAGACCGCCCCAGGGGTGTATCCCCGGCTCCAGATAGGCCCGCAGCACGGCCGTGCGCAGCACCGCCCCGAACACGGTGAGCAGCAGGACCGCAAACCCCAGGGCCGGCGCGATTTCGTCCATGATCGCCAGGGCCGGTCCCGGGTCGGACGCGCCGCTCCGCTGGAGCGCCGCCAGCTGCGCCAGCTTGTCGCCCGCCAGGTTGAACAGGGCGAACAGCGCCACCGCCAGCACCACCAGGTAGTAGGCCGACCAGATGAGCAGGGCCGCCGGGCGTTCGCGTGCGAAACGGAACCCCGTGAAGACCGCCTCTGTCGGTGAAAATTTGGCCATGTCGGTTCCTAGCGCCCAGCTGCGTCAATGCCAGGGTCGCGGGACGATTGTAAAGCGCGGCTAGGCGTGGACCGGCGAGGGCACGGGATCCGGCGCGTCATAGGCCTGGTAGGCGCGCACCAGCGGGCCCAGCACGACCGGCAGCAGGAAGCCGGTGGCCGCCGAGGCGATGATCTCGCTGATCACCAGCGTGGGGATCGACGGGTTGTCGGTCTGCTGGCGGACGATCAGGTCGCTGGGCACGAACCCGCCGGTGCCGATCGACACCAGGTGGTTGAGGAAGGAGACGATCATCAGGGCCAGGAAGGCGGCCACCAGGAACATGCCGATCGACAGGATCAGCGAGCCGGTCAGCGGCCAGAAATGGCCCTTGGTGGAGACCCAGGATTCCTTGAGGCTGATCCGCTTGCGGTCGACCGCGATGATCGGCGCCAGCGACAGCCGCACGATGATGAAGGTCGGGATGGCGAACAGCGCCAGCGGGGCCACCCAGGCCAGGAAGCCGGCCAGCCACGGGCTGAAGGCGTCGGAGATGCTCTCCACCACGCCGAACCCGATCACCGTCACCACGGTGATGGCGAAATAGATCAGCGAGTATCCCATCACGATGTAGCAGATCCGCCGCTCGTCCTCGCCGAACCGGAACGACACGCGCCTGTCGATGCCGACGAACATGCGCAGCGCCGACGCATAGACCAGCGCCACGCCCAGCAGGGTGACCACCAGGATCACCGCCAGGGCCGGCGCCGCGGGAAGGAAAAGCGCCCAGATGGCGGGGATATCCAGCGATTTGCCGTCCATCGACTGGAAGTCGCGGAAGGCCCGTCCGCCCACCAGCAGGGCGACGAACGCCGACACCAGGTTGAACAGCAGGCTCACCCCCGCCCATGCCATCACCGCGCCTGGACGCTCGCGCGTGAACCTGAAACCCTCAAACGCCGCATCGGCAGGCGAGAAGCTTGGCATTGAAACGAATCCCCCGCGGGGCGAGAGCCCGGCTTAGTTGGATGTTTGGTCGCGGCGCGCGATTGTAAAGGTGGCAGAAGGTCCAGACCTCGGTTAGCCGCGAAAAATCTTCCCTTTGTGGTAATTGCTCCCCATGAAACCAGTTCCCGATACGGCTGCCCAGGCCGTGCATGTCGTCGGCGGAGGCCTGGCCGGCTCCGAGGCCGCCTGGCAGGTCGCCCAGGCCGGCGTCGCGGTCGTGCTGCACGAGATGCGTCCGGTGCGCGGCACCGCGGCCCACCAGGGCGAGGGGCTGGCCGAGCTGGTCTGCTCCAACTCGTTCCGCTCGGACGACTGGGCCTATAACGCCGTCGGCCTGCTGCATGCCGAGATGCGCCGCTGCGGCTCGCTGATCATGGCCTGCGCCGACGCCAACCAGGTGCCCGCCGGCGGCGCCCTGGCGGTGGACCGCGAAGCCTTCTCCGACGCCGTCACCCGGCGCCTCGAGCAGCATCCGCTGATCAGCATTGTCCGCGAGGAGTTGGCCGGCCTGCCCCCGGCGGACTGGTCCAGCGTGATCCTGGCCACCGGTCCCCTCACCTCGCCCGCCCTGTCGCAGGCGATCCTCGGCCTGACCGGCGAAGGCGCCCTGTCCTTCTTCGACGCCATCGCCCCCATCGTCCACGCCGAGACCATCGACATGGGCGTGGCCTGGCGCCAGTCGCGCTACGACAAGGAAGGCCCCGGCGGCGACGCGGCCGCCTACATCAACTGCCCGATGGACAAGGCGCAGTACGAGGCCTTCATCCAGGCGCTGCTGGACGGACCCAAGACCGAGTTCAAGGAGTGGGAGAACGTCCCCTATTTCGACGGCTGCCTGCCCATCGAGGTGATGGCCGAGCGCGGCCCCGAGACCCTGCGCCACGGGCCGATGAAGCCGATGGGCCTGACCAACGCCCACAACCCCGGCGTCAAGGCCTACGCCGTGGTGCAGCTGCGCCAGGACAACGCCCTGGGCACCCTGTTCAACATGGTCGGCTTCCAGACCAAGCTGAAGCACGCCGTCCAGGCGGAGGTGTTCCGCACCATCCCCGGATTGCAAGACGCCCAGTTCGCGCGGCTGGGCGGCCTGCACCGCAACACCTTCATCAACTCGCCGCGGCTGCTGGACCCGGCCCTGCGCCTCAAGGCCGATCCGCGCCTGCGCTTCGCCGGCCAGGTGACCGGGGTGGAAGGCTATGTGGAAAGCGCTGCCGTGGGCCTGCTGGCCGGCCGCTTCGCCGCGGCCGAGCGCGGCGGGGGGACGCTGCCCGCGCCACCGCCGACCACCGCCCTGGGGGCCCTGATCGGCCACATCACCGGCGGCCACCTCGACGTCGAGCGCACCGAAAAGGGTCCGTCCAGCTTCCAGCCGATGAACATCAACTACGGCCTGCTGCCGCCGATGGAGACGCCCAAGCGCGGTCCGGACGGCAAGCCGATCCCGCTCAAGCAGCGCGGCCGGGAAAAGAAGAAGCTGATGAGCGAACGGGCGCTGAGGGACCTCGACGCCTGGCTGGCGGGACACAGGGTCGAGGCGGCGGAATAGTCACCGCTCATCCCGGCGAATGCCGGGACCCAGATCCTAAGGTGCGGATGTCAGCTAAGGGTGGATTTCAGACGTTCGAATGAGCGCGGGAAGCGGACGTTGGGGACCGCTTCCCAGGAAATCTCAGGTGATCAGGCCGCCTGAGTAGTGCAGGCTGGAGGTGGAGACGCCGTCGAGGGTGGCGACCAGCCACCAGCCGTCGTTGCCGGGCAGGTTGAGGTCGGACCAGACCTGGGCGTTGCCCCTGCCGTCCGTCGTGTACTTGAGGTAGCCGTCGGCGAAGGGGTCCGAGCCGCTGTAGCCGGACGCGGACAGCAGGCCCGAGACGTTGATCCTGTCGCCCTCTGCACCGTTGAAGTCGGTGACGCTGCCACCGGCCCAGGGCGTGGCGGCATAGGCGAAGGTGTCGGCCCCCGCCCCCCCGGAGACCCAATCCCCGCCGCGGCCGAGGTGGAAGACGTCACCGCCGGAGCCGCCGACGAGGACATTGCCGGTGTCGTTGGAGGTGATGGTCACGCCGTTGGTCGCCGAGGCGTCGATGTGCTGCTGGGAGCCGGCCAGGGTGATGGTCTTGACCGTGGCCGGGGCGGTGTAGGTCGACGCCGAGGTGGTGACGTCGGTCGGGCCGGTGGCGGCGGAGCCCACGGTGATCACATCGCCGCTGTGTTGCACGCTGGCGGGCGCGACTCCGCCCAGGGTCTCGACCAGCCACCAGCCGTCGTTGCCGGGGATGTGGTAGTTGGCCCACACCTGGGCGGCTCCCGAGCCGTCGCCGGTGATCTTCAGGTAGCCGTCGGCGAAGCCGTCCGATCCGGTGTCGGAGGTGGTCGACATCAGGCCGGTCAGGTCGAGCACGTCACCAGCGTTGAAGTCGGTAATATGGCCGCCGGCCCAGGGGACCGCGGCGAACCTGTAGGTGTCGTTGCCCCCGTTTCCAGTGACTACGTCACCGCCGCGACCGAGGTTGAAGACGTCGTTGCCCGCCGTGCCGACCCAGTGGTCGCCGGAATTGTCGGAGGTGAAGGTCTGACCCGTGGTCCCTCCGCCACCGGAGGAACCGCCGCCGTTGATCGCGTAGGTCTGCACCACCTCCTGGCCGCTGCCGTTTAGCCCGACGGTGTAGAGGTCGCCATGGCTGTTGATACCTGCCACGTCACCGGCCAGGGAGATGATCCCGCCGCCGTTTCCGGCTGCGTCGAACACCTCGCCCTTGTAGGCGCCGCCATTCACCCAACTGACCACGAATCCGTCCGGCAGTCCGACGATGTGCAGGTCCGACGCCCCGCCCCAGTCGAGGCCGATCACAGGGCCGAAGCTGTTGGTCGAGGCGTTGAAAATCGAGACGTAGTCGGTGCCGGAGTCCACCCAGGCGACGGCCGCCGTGGAGCCGCCTGCCAGTTCACGGGCGACCACCTCGCTCATGGCGTGGGCCGGCTCTCCGGGAATGGTGATGGGAGCCTGACCGGTCAACACCGCCTGGTTGTCTTGGATATTGAGTTCCGTCCCGCCGACCGTCGTGTCGGCGTAGGCAGCGAACTTATCGCCTCGCCCGAAGGCCCGCAGAGTTGTCGTATTGCTGTTGGTGTCGTAGTCCGCCCATTCGCCCGAACCACCTGGGGCCTGGGACGGCGTCACCCATTCCATATGGACGCCGAATGAGGTGTCGAACCCCCTTGCCGGGCTGATCGCCGTGGCTGGAAGGGCGGAGGTGGAAAGCAAACCACCGCTCGCGTTGTAGATCGCCAGGTAATCCGCCCCCCGGTTGAAGGTGTAGGTCACTGCGACGAGTCCGCTGTCGGCTCCGGCGCCGAACACCATCCAGCCTCCCAAGGCCACATCCCTGCCGACCAGGTTCTGAGACACCAACGATCCGTCGAGGTTGTAGCCGCCCAGGACCAGGTAGTTGGTGCTCACTCCGTCGATCGAGGTGGACAGGACTGCTATCTCGTCGGTCCCGGGCACGACGGCATAGTCGACGGCGTGATAGCTACGCGCTCCGTAGCTTCCATAGGATGGCGGCGGCAGGGTCACGGCGGCTTCGGCGGTGAGGGTGGTAACGGACATGGAAGAGTCTTCCTTCCGGCCAAGGTGTATTGTGGCGCGAATGTGGCTTATGGCGGCGCTTTAACCTCCGAGAGAGAACAACGTTCCTAGGGCAAAGCTGTCACGAATTCGCACAAATAACGGTTGTGCTTTCGGCGGCACAGGTCCCGTTGCGGGTCTGTTTCAGGCACTCAGCAGCGGACCTTCCCAATTTCGGCCATGGGTCGTTAGCAAACCTAAGCGCCGTACGATCTGGGTCCCGGCTTTCGCCGGGATGAGCGGATGTTACAGAGACCCCCTCGCGGTCGCCCACACCAGCCGCAGCTGCTTCTCCAGGGCCGTCAGGTGCGCGCCCTTGGCGTAGCGCCGTCCGAGGCAGGCATAGGCCACCGCCGGGAAGGCCGGCACGGGCACGGCCCCGAGGCCGCCGCGGGCGCCGTGCAGCGCCTCAGCGACCAGCGCCCCGGCCCGGCGCGGCGTCAGGTTGTCCGGCAGCCGCGTCGGCGCGCCGATGGCGCGGCGGTGGGTCATCAGGGACAGGCCGTAGGCGCGGCCGGCGAGGCGCGCGGCCTCCAGCCCCGCGGGAGCCCCCAGGGCCTGGGCGGCGGCCTGCATCAGGGCGCCGGCGGTCTGGTCGGCATAGGCCAGGGCCTCGGCTTCGTCGGCGAAGGGACAGGCGTCCAGGTCGCCCATGCGGGCCTGGACCATGGCGTCGAGCGGCGCGCGGTCCAATCCCCGGCGGCGCACGGCCTCGGCCAGGGCCAGGGACACCGGATGGCTGCGCACGGGGCCGCCGCCCTGGATCTCGTCCAGCGCCTCGCTCCACCAGGTCAGGCGGATCTCGCCCATCAGCGGCTCCGACACTATCGCCGGCACCCGCGCCAGCACATGGTCGAAGGCATAGAGGGCGACGACGTCGGCGCGCGCCTGCGGGTCGGCGACGAACCGGCTGGCCAGCCACCGGTCGGGATCGGCGCGGCGGACGGTCTCCTCAAGATCTTCGGCGGCGACGTCGGGCATGGCGCGCTGAATAGGCGCAAGCCGCGCAACAAAAAAGGCCCGCCGTGAAGGCGGGCCTTTTCCGTCGATGGTCGAACGTCAGCCGAACAGGGTCTGGTTCATGGTCATGGTGACCAGCATCGGCAGCGAGAGCAGGGTGTTGGTGCGGCTGAACAGGGTCGCGGTCTTGGCCGCCTTGGCCTTGGCGTCGGCGTCGGCCTCCACCATGCCCAGGGCGATCTTCTGGTTCGGCCAGATGAAGAACCACACGTTGAAGGCCATGATCAGGCCCAGCCACATGCCGGCGCCCAGCAAGGTGTACTGGGTGTCGGAGACCGGGTTGAAGCCGCCGGCCAGGCCCAGGGTCAGCGCCTTGAGCAGGTAGCCGCGCGAGCCGCCCAGGATCAGGCCCATGATCACCGTGGCCAGGGCCGCGTAGCGGAACCAGAACAGGGCCTCGGGCGCGATATGCTTGGATACCGCCGGCTTCAGCTCGGCCGGGATGCTCGGCATGACTCGAATCTGCACGAAGTTGAAGTAGTAGAGCAGCCCGATCCACAGGATGCCGAACACCACGTGCATCCAGCGGAACACCGCCTGCCAGAAGATCAGGCCGAAATGATCCGGCCCGTGCATGCCGTAGCCGATGATGAAGATCAGCGCCAAGACGAAGCTGGCAATGATGGTGTTGCGGAAGTTCAGCAGCAGCGCCGCCATGTTTCGCCCCCTTGAGGTCTGCTAGAAAAGCCCATGCCCTGTCCTTGAAGGACGCGGGGAGGGTGCGCGCGAGCCTTGAGCTCGGCAAGACCTAAATGGCGATCAGCGCCGCGGCCAGCCGGCGTCCCTCGGAGACCAGCACGTTGTAGACCCGCGCGGCGGTGGCGGTGTCCATGACCTCGAGCCCGAGCCCGGCGTCCTGCAGGACCTTGCGCAGCGCGGGCGGCGGCGGCGCGACCCTGGCTCCCACGCCGAGCAGCAGGAACTCCACCTGGCTCAGGCCGGCGGCCAGCACCGGCGCGATATCGTCCGGCCCCAGTTGCGCCAGCGAGGCGACCGGCCAGGAATACAGCTTGTCGTCGAGGATCAGGATCGAGCCCTCGATCCTGCGGCCGGACACGCGGAAGCCGCCGCCGCCGTAGGCGTCGATCGACGGCGGCTGGCGAAGCTCCGCCAAGGCGCTACGGCCGGACGGGCAGCGGCTTGGCCGGCTCGTCGTCGCCGCGCTGGGCGCCCCACACCAGGATGATCGGCAGGGCCACGTAGATCGAGGAATAGGTGCCGATGACGATGCCGAACACCATGGCGAACACCAGCGGGAACAGGGTCGGGCCGCCGAGGAACAACATGCCGGCCAGGGCCAGCAGGGCGGTGGAGCCGGTGATCAGGGTGCGCGACAGCCGCTCGTTCTCGGACAGGTCGATGATGTCGCGCAGCGAGGTGCGCTTGTACTTGCGCAGGTTCTCGCGCAACCGGTCGAAGGTGATCACCTTCTCGTTCATCGAGTAGCCGATGATGGTCAGCAGGGCGGCGATCGAGGTCATCGAGAATTCGATCTGCAGGGCCGACAGGATGCCCACCGTCAGGATCAGGTCGTGAAAGATGGCGATCACCGCGCCCAGGCCGAACTGCAGCTGGAAGCGGAACCAGATGTAGACCAGCATCAGGCCGATGGCCAAACCCAGGGCCATCAGGCCCGAGCTGAACAGCTCGCCCGACACCTTGGGGCCGACCACTTCCACGCGCTTGAACTGGATGCCGGGGAACTGCTTGGTCAGGCTGGCCTTCAGCGCATTGACCCCGGCCATGGGGTCGGCGTTCTCCGCCGGGCGGAAGCGCAGCAGGGCCGCGCTGGGCGAGCCGAAGCCCTGCACCTGCGGATCGTGCAGCCCTTCCTTGGCCAGGGTGGCGCGCAGTTGCGCCAGGGGCGCGGGGCCGGCGGTCTGCACCTCGATCAGGGTGCCGCCCTTGAAGTCGGTGCCGAAGTTCAGGCCGACCACGAAGAAGCACGTCACCGAGGCGATCACGGCGATGGCCGAGACGATCGCCGCATAGGGCGCCAGCCGGGTGAACTTGAAGTGCGTCTGGGCGGGGACGAACTTGATCAGGGGCCAGAAGGAGCTGCTCACGAGATCGTCCTTCTTAGAGAATGGGGAGCGTCTTGGGCCGCGCGACGCGGAACCACACGCCCAGCAGCACCTGGCTGATCACGATGGCGCTGAACACCGAGGTGAACACGCCGATCGACAGCGACCAGGCGAAGCCGCGCACCGGGCCCGCGCCGAACTGGAACATGATGCCGCCGGCGATCAGGGTGGTGACGTTGGCGTCGAAGATCGACACCAGGGCGCGGCGGAAGCCATGGTCGGCCGCGGCCATCGCCGCATGGCCGGCGCGGGCCTCGTCGCGGATCCGTTCGTAGATCAGCACGCTGGCGTCCACCGCCAGGGCCATCGACAGGATCATGCCGGCGACGCCGGGCAGGGTCAGGGTCGCCTGGGTCAGCGACATGCAGGCGATGATCAGCAGGGCGTTGACCACCAGGGCCGCCACCGCCACGCCGCCGAACAGGAAGCCGTAGGCCAGCACGATGAAGGACAGGATCACCACGAAGCCGAGCACCGCCGAGATCTGGCCGGCGCGCACGGCGTCGGCGCCGAGCTCGGCCCCCACGCTGCGTTGCTCGATGACGTTGAGCTTGGCCGGCAGGGCGCCGCCGCGCAGCAGCACCGCCAGGTCGTTGGCGCTCTGGGGCGTGAAGTTGCCGGAAATCTGGCCCGAACCGCCGGTGATGGCGCTGCGGATCACCGGGGCTTCCAGGTTCTTGCCGTCGAGGACGATGGCGAAACGCTTGCCGATGTTCTGGGCGGTGGCCTCGCCGAAACGCTGCGAGCCGATGCCGTTGAAGCGGAAATTGACGACCGACTCGCCGGTCTGCGAGTCGAAGCCCTGGCTGGCGTCGGTCAGCATGTCGCCGGACACCAGGGCGCGGCGCTTGACCACCACGGGGCCTTCGTTGGCGTTTTCGCTGGGCAGCACGATATCGTCGGGCGGGATGCGGCCGGCGGCCTGATCCTCGGCGCTGACGGTTTCGTCGACCATCTGGAAGGTGAGCTTGGCGGTCTTGCCGATCACGTCCTTCAGACGCTCGGGATCGCTTTCGCCCGGCGCCTCGACCACGATGCGGTTGACCCCCTGGCGGGTGATCGACGGCTCCTTGGTGCCCAGGGCGTCGACCCGGCGGCGGATCTTCTCGATCGACTGGTCGACCGCCTTGACGGCCTCCGCCTGCATCGCCTGCTGCGACAGGGCCAGGCGGATCACGCCGCCCGGCTGGGTGGTGACGTCCAGGTCGCGCGTGGCGCCGTTCTGGATCGGCTGGGCCAGCTTGACCAGCGCCTGATAGGCCTTGTCGACCTGGGCCGGGTCGGTGATGTGCACCACGACCGCGTCGCCCACCTGGCCGAGGCCACCGTAGACCACGCCCTGGTCGCGCAGGGTGACCCGCACGTCCTCGATCAGGTTGGTCAGCCGTTCCGCCTTGAGCGCGTCGGTATCGACCTCCAGCAGCAGGTAGGAGCCGCCCTGCAGGTCGAGACCCAGGTTCAGCTTCTGGTGGGGAATCCACCGGGGGAAGGTGTCGAGCGTCTTCTGCGGGATGACGTTGGGCAGGGTGAAGAGCAGGCCGAACAGTACGGCCAGGACGCAGATCGTCACCTTCCAGCGGGTCAGGGTCAGCATGGCGAGCGGTGGGTCCGACCCTTAGGGGTTCTTGGCGTCGTTGGCGGCGGCCGGCTCGGACCGCGCCCGCACTTCCGAAACCATCGAGCGGACGACCTTGACGGCCACGTTCGGAGCGATCTCGATGCCCAGTTCGACGTCCTCGACCTTGGTCACCTTGCCGATCACGCCGCTGGACAGCACCACGGTGTCGCCGCGCTTCAGCTGCTTGACCATGTTCTGGTGCTCCTTCATCCGCTTCTGCTGCGGACGGATCAGCAGGAAGTAGAACAGGACCATCATCAAGACGACCATCGGCAGCGGGCCGGCGATCAGATCTTGCAGGCCGCCGGGGCCGGCGGCGGGGACGGCGGTTTGGGCGAAGGCGGGGGTCCCGAACATGGGGTCTCCAGATGGTCAGCCCCCAGCCGGCGGTTGGGGGTCTTCAAAAGTTGGCGGAAGCTAGGGCTTGATCCGGTCTTTTGCAATGAGCGCAGTCTCGGATAGAGGATCGGGCATGAACGACACCTCGCCCCCTGGCCTCACGCCCCTGCTGCACCGCATCGCCGACGCGCTGGAACGGCTGGCGCCCAAGGCTGCGCCGACGCCCGACTTCGGGGCCGCGCGCCTGTTCCGCTTCGAGCTCCACCCCGAGCGGTTCGTGGCCGCGCCGGACTACGCCCTGCCGGTGGACCTGCTGGTCGGCGTGGAGCGGCAGAAGGAGCGGTTCGCCGAGAACCTGCGCCGCTTCGCCGAGGGCCTGCCAGCCAACAACGCCCTGCTGTGGGGCGTGCGCGGCACCGGCAAGAGCTCGATGGTCAAGGCCGTCTTCATGGCCGCCTGCGCCGAACATCCGACGCTTCGCCTGATCGAGCTGGACCGCGACCAGCTGGCCGCCCTGCACGGCCTGTTCCACGGACTGCGCGGCCGCGCCGAGAAGTTCGTGGTGCTGAGCGACGACCTGTAGT
>JAQGII010000208.1 GCA_028291305.1 Caulobacteraceae bacterium | reverse complement strand
ACTGGCGCGACGCGCGGGCCTGGTAGCGGGGCGCGAAAAAGCCGGTCAGCAGGCCCTCTTCGACCAGGGGCTGGATGCGGAAATTGGTTTCCCAGAAGGCCTTGGCGATCACCTCGTCCTGCGGGCCGAGGTCGCGGGCGCGCAGGCACGCCTCACGCCAGTCGGGGTTCTTGTTCACGCCGCAGCTGGCGCGGAACATGTCCAGGGCGGCGGCGTGGTCCTCCTGGTCCCAACCCTGCAGCGCGGCGAAACCGATGACGGGTTGTGGCGGCGCGGGCCGGGGCGGGGCGGCGGCCCGGGGCTTTGGCGGCGTCGGCGCCGGGGCGGGGGCCGACAGCACGGCGCGCGGCGGCGGCGTCTTCGGCGCGGTGGCGCAGGCGTAGAGCAGCAGGGCCGCGCATGCCGCGAGCCCCGGCCCGGCCCTGCCCCGGACGCGCATCACGCCTGGGCGGCCTCGACCCGGATCAGAGTCCAGTTGGGATCGCGACTGATCAGCGGGCGCTCGAAGGTCCACACCTCGGCGGTGCGGCGGTCGTCCACCGCTTCGCCTTCCGGCCCCTTGGAGCGGCTGCGGAACTCGGCCAGGAAACGCACCTTGAGGCGGGCCACTTCGCCCGCCACGCTGGAATCCTCCAGGTCGGCGCGCGGCGGCTGCAGGAATTCCACCGCCTCGGTGCGTCCTTCGGACTCCCGCTTAGCCATCACCGTCTCGAAGGCGGCGGACACCTCGGTCGACAGCAGCGGACGCAGGGTCTCGCGGTCGGCGGCGGCGAAGGCGCGCACGATGATCTCGAAGGCGCCGCGGGCGCCCTGCAGGAAGGTGTCGACGTCGAAGGTCGGGTCCTTGGCCTTCACGGTGGCCAGGCCGGTCAGCTGCGGGCTGTCGGCGGGCAGGCGGGTGGTCGGCGGCGAATCCACGGCCGCGCGCGGGGCGGCGTCCGGCTTGTCCTCCGGCTGTCGGCCGACCTTGCGTCCCAGCACGGCGTAGAGCTGGTACAGCACCACCGCGGCGAGGACGGCGAATATGAGCAGCTCGAGCACTTGCAAGGCGATGATCCGGTTGACGTCTACGGCCAATATAGGACGGGAGCGGGCCGCCGTCAGGTCCCGCCGTTGCACCCTTATAACGCGCATGTTAGCCAGCCGCCTCAAGCTCAAGGGATTTCCTCCATGACCGACGCCGCGCCCGACGCCGCCGAACCCTCGTCGAACGGCTCCGACGCCCCCACGGCGCCCGGCATCCGCGTGCTGGCCCAGTTCATCCGCGACCTGTCGTTCGAGAATCCCCGGGCGCCGGACTCGCTGCATTCCTCCCAGGCCCAGCCGCAGATCGACCTGGGCGTGGAGATGAGCGCGCGGGGCCGCATCGACGGCCTGTTCGACGTGGACCTGAAGCTGACCGCCACCGCCATGCGCGAGGGCGAGGCCGTGTTCCAGCTGGAGCTGGTCTACGGCGGCCTGTTCGGCATCTCGGGCGTGGCCGAGGAGGACCTGGAGCCGGTGCTGCTGATCGAATGCCCGCGCTTCCTGTTCCCGTTCGCCCGCCGGCTGATCGCCGACCTGTCCACCGAGGGCGGCTTCCCGCCCTTCCTGCTCGACCCGCTCGACTTCGCCGCCATCTACGCCGCGCGCAAGGCCGGCGGCGGGCAGATGATCGGCAACGCATAACCAGCCGGGGTCGGCGCGCGAAGCGCCCCTTTTGAGCTACTCCAGCCCCATCTTCAGCCAGAGCGCCTTGTCCTTGAGGTTGGCGCGCACGAACTCCACGTGGGCGGCGCGCTCGTCGTCGGTCGACCGGGGCGCCAGGGGCCGGGGGCGGGCGCCGTATTCGGTGTTCTTGGCCAGGGCGACGGCGGTGCGCAGGATCTGGGGCGTCAGCTCCAGCCGGCGCTCGCGCCCGCCGCGCAGCTCCAGATAGACCCCAGCCAGCAGCCGGGTGTCGATCAGGGCCCCGTGCTTCTCGCGTTCGGCCAGCGAGATGTTGAAGCGTTTGCACAGCGCATCGAGCGAATTGTACATGCCGGGAAAGCGCTTCTGGGCCATGCCCAGGGTGTCGATCCAGCGCGGCTCGGGCAGCGCGGCGCGGCCGGCCTTCTCCAGCTCCCAGTTGATGAAGGCCCGGTCGAAGCCGGCGTTGTGCGCGATCAGGGGGGAGTCGGCGATGAACTCCAGGAAGGCCTCGCAGATCACCGCTTCGGCGAACTTCGGCTTGCCCTTGAGGAAGCTGGCCGACAGGCCGTGCACCTTCTCGGCCTCCGGCGGCATGTCGCGTTCCGGGTCGATATAGCAGTGGAAGTGCCGGCCGGTGGGCAGGAAGTCCTCCAGCTCCACGCAGGCGATTTCCACCAGGCGGTGGCCCTGCTTGGGGTCGAAGCCGGTGGTTTCCGTATCGAGGACGATCTCGCGCGCCATGGCCTAGGGATGGCCCGTTTCGCGGGCCGAAATCAAGCTTCGCCTTGGGTCTGGCGGCGGCCTTGCCAGCCGGGCGCCAGCACCGTCTCCAGCACCCGCGACACTGCATCGCGGGCGGCGTCCACCCCATGGCCGGTATCGATCACGAAGTCGGCGCGGGCGCGCTTTTCGGCGTCAGGCAGCTGGCGCGCCAGGATCCGCTCATACTTCTCGGCGGTCATGCCCGGCCGCAGCAGGGTCCGCTCGCGCTGCACATCGGGCGGGGCCGAGACCACGATGACGGCGTCCATCTCGTTTTCGGCGCCGACCTCGAACAGGAGCTGGACCTCCAGCACGGCGACGCGGGCGCCCGAGGCCCGCGCCTCGGCCAGGAAACGCGCGCGGTCCTGCCTGACCAGGGGATGGACGATGGCCTCCAGCCGCTTCAGCGAATCCGGGTTGCCCAGGACCAGGGCCGACAGCCGCTCGCGGTCGATCGCCCCGTCGACCAGCGCCATCGGGAAGGCCCGCGCCACTGGCGCGACCCCCGCGCCGCCCGCGGCGTAGAACCCGGCCACGGCCGCGTCGGCGTCGTGTACCGGCGCGCCGGCCTGGCGGAACAGCTCCGCCGTGGTCGACTTGCCCATGCCGATGGAGCCGGTCAGGCCGAGCACGATCATCCGCCGGCCTCGAGCGCGGCCAGCAGCAGGACCCGCGCGTCGATGTCCGCCGGCGGCGGGACGCCGAACAGGGCCTCGAACGACGGGGCGGCCTGGCGGATCAGCATCTCCAGCCCATCGACCGTGCGCAGGCCCCGCGCCTCGGCCTCGATCAGGAACTGCGTGCGCAGCGGCTTGTAGACCATGTCCATGACCACCGCCTCGGCCGGCGCGCGGTCCCACGGGAGGGGCGGCCCGGCGCCGCCGCCCAGGCCCAGGCTGGTGGCGTTGACGATCACCGCGGCGTCGAGGACCGGCAGGTCCGGGCGCTCCCAGGCCCGCACGCGGGGGCCGAAGCGGGCGGCCAGGTGCTCGGCCCGGTCCAGGGTGCGGTTGCAGACGTTGACCCGCGGCGCGCCCGCCTCGAGCAGGGCCGCGATCGCGCCGCGCGCCGCGCCCCCGGCGCCCAGGACCAGCGCGGGGCCGGAGCTGGCGTCGAAGCCGGGCGCCTGCGCCGCCAGCGCCCGCAGCATGCCTTCGCCGTCGGTGTTGCGCGCCTCGATGCGGCCGTCCTCGTGGAACAGCAGCAGGTTGGCCGCGCCGGCGGCCCGGGCCAGGTCGCTGGCTGTGTCGGCGGCGGCCAGGGCCTCTTCCTTGAACGGGATGGTGACGTTGATCCCCGCCACCGCGCCCCGCCGCAGGCCCTGGGCGAAGGCGGGAAAGCCGTCCTGCGGCGGGGCGAAGGCGACATAGACCCCGTCGACGCCCGCCGCCTTGAGCCAGGCGTTGTGCAGCAGGGGGCTGAGGGAGTGGCGCACGGGGGCGCCGGCCACCCCGGCCACGCGCGTCCTGGCGGTGATGGCGCTCATAGCGGCAGGGCCTCGTGGCGGCGCAACAGGTCCAGCAGGGGGATCAGGGACAGGCCGAGGATGGCGAAATAGTCGCCCTCGATCCTGTCGAACAGCTGCACGCCCTCGCCCTCCAGCTGGTAGCAGCCCACCGACGACAGGATGGCCGGGCAATTGCGCTGCAGGTAGCCCTCCAGGAAGTCGTCGCTGAACGGCCGCATCCGCAGGGTGGTGGTGACCACCTCGCGCCAGATGGCCACGCCGTCGCGGGCCACGACCATGCCGCAGTGGAGCTTGTGGCTGTGGCCGCGCATCTGCCGCAGGCGCGCGCGGGCGTCGTCGACGCTGTCGGCCTTGTCGAACAGCGCGCCCTGGAAATCCAGGGTCTGGTCGGCGCCGATCACCAGGCCCTGGCGGCGGCGCGAGACCTTGATCGCCTTGGCCTCGGCCAGGGCGTCGGCGACGTCGCGGGGCCCCACGCCCTCGGCCAGGAGCGCGTCCTTGATGGTGGTCTCGTCGACCCCCGCCGGGACGGCCTCGAACGGCACGCCGGCCGATCTCAGCACCTGCATGCGGATGGCGCTGGTGGAGGCCAGGATGATGTTGGTCGCGGCGGCGCTCACGCGGCGGGCCCCGGCTGGGCGTTGCTGTTGCGCGCGGCGTTCAGCAGGTTGACCACCGCGGCGGCGGTCTCCTCGATCGAGCGGCGGGTGACGTCGATCATCGGCCATTTGTGCTTTTCGAACAGCCGGCGGGCCTTGACGATCTCCTCGCGCACGGCCTCGCTCTCGATATAGGCGCTCTCGCGGTCCTCGTGCAGGCTGAGCAGGCGGTTGCGCCGGATCTGGATCAGGCGGTCGGGCGAGACGGTCAGCCCGACCACGATCGGCCGCTTGAGGGTGAACAGCTGCGCCGGCAGTTCGGCGCCGGGCACGATCGGCACATTGGCGGCGCGCACCCCCCGCTGGGCCAGGTAGATGCAGGTGGGGGTCTTGGAGGTGCGGCTGACGCCGACCAGGACCACGTCGGCGGTCTCCAGATTGGGCGTCTGCTGGCCGTCGTCATGGGCCATGGCGTAGTTGAGCGCCTCGATCCGCTCGAAATAGTCGGCGTCCAGGGTGTGCTGCGCCCCGACCCGGGTGGACAGCGAGGCGCCCAGGTAGCGGGCCAGGCTGGAGACCAGCGGGTCGAGGGCGGCGATGCACGGCATCTCCAGATCGCGGCAGCCCTGCTCCAGCGCGGCGCGCAGCTCCTTGTCGACGATGGTGTGCAGCACCACCCCCGGCGCGCCTTCGATCTCCTTCAGCACGCGGTCCAGCTGCCGTTGGGAACGAACTAGAGCGTAAATGTGTTCAATCGGCAGGACGGCGTCGAACCGGGCAACGACCGCCTTGGCCATCGCATTGAGCGTCTCCCCGGTGGAATCGGACACCAGGTGGACGTGGAAGTAGGTGGCGATACGCGGCGCGGTGCTCATGAGGCGATGGGTGACCCGTGCGGAGTCCTGCACGGGCCCCTGTGGAAAACAGTTAACAAGACCTTAACCGATAGCCC
The DNA here is from genome assembly GCA_028291305.1 of Caulobacteraceae bacterium. GTDB lineage: Bacteria > Pseudomonadota > Alphaproteobacteria > Caulobacterales > Caulobacteraceae > BOG-938. Next base: position 1,479 of record JAQGII010000208.1, on the reverse strand, counting down.
CGCGATGGGGACCGTTTGCGAGAAAAGCCGCTCCCTCGGGCTTTGCCAAGGTTAGCGGGGAGGAATCGGCCGGTTTGCGCCCATCCGTCCCCAGACGACCGGGGCTGTGGGCCGATCCCGCTATAGCAGCCTGGATAGCGGGAACGCATCCCTCGTCCCCGCAACTGTCCCAAGGCCCGCCGGCCAAAACCGGCGTCGCGCCCTCGGGGCAATCGGCTTGTCCCCAGGATTCACAGGCGCGGGCGGCCCTGTCGACAAGCTTGGGGTAAGTGGCCCCGGCCGGATCGACGGATGGGCTTGTCCCCGCGGCGCCCCTGCCCAACCTCTGTCTCCTCAAACCTATTAATCTCTTATTAAGAAATAGAAGCCGGAAGCCATGCCCCCCTTGAGCGGGACCCAAGGACCGGATTTAAGGGGCCTCCATGATCCAAGCCCCCGCTCCGCGCCTGCTCCGATCGCTTTCCGGCGAGACGCTCGATCGTCCGCCGATCTGGTTCATGCGGCAGGCCGGGCGCTTCCTGCCGGAGTATAGGGCTCTGCGGGCGAAGGCCCCGGACTTCATGGCCTTCTGCAAGAACCCGGAGATGGCGGCGGAGGTCACCCTCCAGCCCCTGCGCCGCTTCGCCTTCGACGCGGCCATCGTGTTTGCCGACATCCTGCTGATCCCCGAGGCGCTCGGCCAGAAGGTGTGGTTCGAGGCGGGCGAGGGGCCGAGGCTGGGCGAACTGCCCGCCAACGAGCGGCTGGCCGAACAGATCGAGGCTTCCACCGGCCGGCTGGCCTATGTCGGCGAGACCCTGCAGCGGGTGCGCGCACAGCTGGAGCCCGGGCGGGCGCTGATCGGCTTCGCCGGCGGACCCTGGACGGTGGGCACCTACATGCTGGAAGGCCGCTCCAGCGACCGCTCAGGCCCGCGCAGCCTCGCCTACAGCGACCCGGAGCGGATCGACGGGCTGATGGACGTGCTGGTGGAGGCCACCGCCCGCTACCTGGCCATGCAGGCCGCCGCCGGGGCCCAGGCGCTGAAGATCTTCGAATCCTGGGCCGAGCAGCTGCCCGAGCCGCTATTCGACCGGGTGGTGGTCAAGCCGCACGCCCGGATCGTCAAGCGGCTGCGCGAACTGGGCGTGACCCTGCCGGTGATCGGCTTCCCGCGCGGGGCCGGGGCCCTGGTCGACGTCTATGCGCAGGCCGCCGGGACGGACGCCGTGGCGCTGGACGTGCAGGCCTCCGCCGAGCAGGGCCGGCGCATCCAGGCCAGCAAGCCGATCCAGGGCGCGCTCGATCCCCTGCTGCTGCGCGCCGGCGGACCGGAGCTGGAGCGCCGCATCGACGAGATGCTGCAGGCCTGGGGCGGCGGCCCCTATGTCTTCAACCTCGGCCACGGCATCCTGCCCGACACCCCCGTCGAGCACGTCCAGCGCGCGGTGGACCGGGTGACCGGCGCCTCAGGGCCGGGCGCATGAGCCGGCGCCGCCT
>JAQGII010000506.1 GCA_028291305.1 Caulobacteraceae bacterium | reverse complement strand
CCGCCATCCGCTGAATCGACGCGATCAAAAAACGCCATCGGCCGGACGGCGGAGCCCGCGCGCCCGGAACGCCGTCCGCCCGCCAAGCTTTACGCAGGCGTTTGCAGGGGCCTAGATGCGCCCATGCCCGGTAGAACCCTTTACGACAAGATCTGGGACGCCCACGTCGTGGCCGAAGCGCCGAACGACGAGACCGTCCTGTATGTCGACCTGCACCTGATCCACGAGGTGACCACGCCGCAGGCCTTCGCCGGCCTGCGCGCCGCCGGCCGCCCGGTGCGCCGGCCGGACCTGACCCTGGCGGTGGCCGACCACAACACCCCCACCGAAGGCCAGGCCCTGGGGGTGGAGGCCGTCGCCGACCCGGAGGCCCGCCTGCAGCTGCAGACCCTGGCGCGCAACGTCGCCGACGCCGGCATCGCCTTCTTCCCGATGGGCGACATCGCCAACGGCATCGTGCACATCGTCGGGCCCGAGCAGGGCCGCACCCAGCCCGGTATGACCGTGGTCTGCGGCGACAGCCATACCTCGACCCACGGCGCCTTCGGAGCCCTGGCGCACGGCATCGGCACCTCGGAGGTCGAGCATGTGCTGGCCACCCAGACCCTGCGCCAGCGCAAGGCCAAGAACATGCGGGTGACCTTCATCGGCCAGCCCATCCCCGGCGTCGGGGCCAAGGACTTCGCCCTGGCCCTGATCGGCGAGATCGGCACCGGCGGCGGCACCGGCTCGGTGATCGAATACGCCGGTCCGGCCATCGACGCCCTGTCGATGGAAGGGCGCATGACCCTGTGCAACCTGTCGATCGAGGGCGGGGCCAAGGCCGGGCTGATCGCCGCCGACGACAAGACCTTCGCCTACATCATGGGCAAGCCCGGCGCGCCCAAGGGCGCGGCCTGGGACATGGCGGTGGAGTATTGGCGCAGCTTTACCAGCGATCCGGACGCCCGGTTCGACCGCGAGATCACCATCGACGTGTCCAAGCTGGCCCCGACCCTGACCTGGGGCACCAGCCCCGAGGACGTGATGGCGGTGACCGGCCTGGTGCCCGATCCGCAAAGCTTCGGCACCGAGGACAAGCGCGCCGGCGCGGCGCGGGCGCTCGACTATATGGGCCTGACCGCCGGTCAGCCGATCATCGAGGCCGCGATCCAACGGGTGTTCATCGGCTCGTGCACCAACAGCCGCATCGAGGACCTGCGCCAGGCCGCGCTGATCGCGCGCAAGGCCCTGGACCGGGGGCTGAAGGTGGCCCCCGGCGTGCGGGCCATGATCGTGCCGGGCTCGGGCCTGGTGAAGGAAGAGGCCGAGGCGGAGGGGCTGGACAAGCTGTTCATCGAGGCCGGCTTCGAATGGCGCGAGCCGGGCTGTTCGATGTGCCTGGGCATGAATCCCGATCGCCTGGCGCCGGGCGAGCGCTGCGCCACGACCTCCAACCGCAAATTCGAAGGCCGCCAGGGCCGTGGCGGCCGCACCCACCTGATGAGCCCGGCCATGGCGGCGGCGGCGGCGATCGCCGGCCACATCGCCGACGTGCGGGAGTATCTCTGATGGAGAAGTTCGACCGCCTCGACGGCCCGGCCGCGCCCCTGGCCATGGCCAATATCGACACCGACCAGATCATCCCCAAGCAGTTCCTCAAGACCGTGGAGCGCGAGGGGCTGGGCAAGGGCCTGTTCTACGACTTCCGCTTCGACATGGAGGGCGTCCTCAAGCCGGAGTTCGTGCTGAACCAGCCCGCCTACAAGGGCGTCAAGATGCTCGTGGCGGGGGACAACTTCGGCTGCGGCTCCAGCCGCGAGCACGCGCCCTGGGCGCTGATGGACTTCGGCATCCGCTGCGTCATCTCCACCTCGTTCGCCGACATCTTCTATAACAACTGCTTCTCCAACGGCCTGCTGCCGGTGGTGCTGAAGCTGGACCAGGTGCAGGCGCTGATGGCCGAGGCCAAGGGCGGCAACCATGTGTTCTCGGTGGCCCTGGAGGCGCAGACGGTGGTCTCGCCGTCCGGCCAGTCGTTCCATTTCGACATCGATCCGGGCCGCAAGGAGAAGATGCTCAAGGGGCTGGACGCCATCGGCGAGACCCTCGAGCACGCCTCGGCCATCGACCGCTTCGAAGAGAAGCGCCGCCTGACCCGCGCCTGGGCGGCGGCCTAGGCGTTCAGAAAGACAAGCGATGATCGTCATCACCGGCACTGTGCGTATCCCCGTCGGCACGCTGGACCGCGTGCGGCCGGCCATGCGGGCGATGGTCGACGCCAGCCGCGCCGAGGACGGTTGCCTGCACTACGCCTATGGCGAGGACGTGTTCGAGCCCGGCCTGATCTGGGTGTCGGAGTCCTGGCGCGACGGGGCGGCCCTGGAGCTGCACGCCAAGAGCGCGCACATGGCGACATGGCGGGCCGCCGGCGCCGAGCTCGGGCTGCACGACCGCAACCTGACCCTGTACGAGGCCGTCTCGGCCAAGCCCCTATAGAGATCGATCATGGCCCTGCCCAACCGCCCCCGCCTGCTGCTGCTGCCCGGTGACGGCATCGGTCCCGAAGTGATCCACCAGGTGCGCCGCGTCGCCGCCTGGATGGAGACCCACGCGGGCCTCGACATGGGGATCGAGGAGCGTCCGTTCGGCGGCGCCAGCTACGATCTTCACGGCACGCCCCTGACCGAGGAGACCCTGGCCCTGGCGCTGGACTCCACCGCCGTGCTGATGGGCGCGGTGGGCGGGCCGCAGTGGGCCGACAATCCTCGCGACAAGCGGCCCGAAGCGGGCCTGCTGCGCCTGCGCAAGGTGATGGACTGCTTCGCCAACCTGCGTCCGGCCCTCTGCTTCGAGGCCCTGGCCGACGCCTCGACCCTGAAGCGCGAGGTGGTCGCCGGCCTCGACATCATGATCGTGCGAGAGCTGACCTCGGGGGTCTATTTCGGCGACAAGGGCATCGACACCCTGCCGTCCGGCGAGCGGCGCGGCTACGACCTGCAGCAGTACACCCAGAGCGAGATCGAGCGGGGGGCGCGGGTCGCCTTCGAGCTGGCCCGCGGCCGGCGCA
>JAQGII010000198.1 GCA_028291305.1 Caulobacteraceae bacterium | reverse complement strand
AAGGTCGGCAGGGCGGCCAGATGGTCCTTCAGCGTCGCGACCTGGAAGGCTGCCGAGCGGGTGTTGAACGGATCGAGCATGACCTTGTCGCGCAACGGAGTCAGGGCCAGGCCCACCAGATAGCGGGCGCGGTAGGTGATCTGGCTGTCGGCCAGGTCCAGCAGCAGGTCGAGGTCGTCGACCGTGGCGGCGTCGTGGGCCAGGGCGCGGGCGATGCGGCAGGTGTTGATGCCCCGCTCGATACGCCGGCCCATGTCCAGGAAGCGCCAGCCGGCGACCCGGTTCATGTTCTCCTGGGCCAGGCCCGACAGGGCGGCCAGGATCTGCAGGGCGCTCTCCACCTGCTGCAGGGCGTCGGCTTCGGAGAAGACGCTGTCCGCGCCTTCCAGCAGGCGGCTCTCCAGGCTGAGCAGCAGGGTCCAGAAGTCGGCGGACAGGCGCTCGCGCATGCTGGCTGCGGTGCGCCGCGCCCGGCGGACGAGGTCGATGACCGAACCGAAGGCTTCCTGGTCGTGCAGGGTGACGCGCGCGGCGTCCAGCGCCCGGCCGCCCAGCGCCTCGTCGGAAAGTGCGCCCCAGTCGTTGAGCAGCTCCTGCAGCTTGCCAAGGGTCTCGCCGCTGGAATGGATGGCGGCCTCGGAATCCATCAGGCTGGTGCACAGGCTGCGCACCAGGCGCAGGGTAGCCTCGGCGCGTTCCAGATAGCGGCCCAGCCAGAACAGGTTGTCGGCGGCGCGGCTGGGAAGGTGGCCGAGGATGCGGCGGACCTTCACATCGTCCTTGCTCGGCAGCAGCGTGACCCGCTCCACCGGCTTGTCGGTCAGCACCCAGACGTCGGCGGTGCGGGCGTCCTCGCCCATGGAAATGGCGCGCACGTCCTGGCGCTCGGAGGTGCGGCAGAAGCCGCCGGGCATGATCTTGAAGCCGTCGGGCGTGGCGGCGGCGTAGACCCGCAGGACGAAGGGCGCCGGCTCCAGCATGCCGTCCTTCAGCACCGGGGTGGTGGACAGGCGCACCACCTCCTGACCGACGAAATCGCCGGGCCGGTCGTTCAGCCGGGTCAGGAACTCGGCCTTCTGCGCCGGCGACAGGTCGGCCATCAGGCGCGGCTTGGAGAACAGCTCCTCGGCGCCCATGCGGTTGAAGGCGGGAGCGATGGCCATCACGTCCAGATTGGCCTCGACCATGGCCCGTTCGGCCGGCTGCCCGCACCACCAGGTGGCGATGTTGGGCATCTTCAGCTCCTCGCCCATCAGGCCGCGGCAGAGCTTGGGCAGGAAGCCTTGCAGGGCCTTGGATTCCAGCACCCCGGAGCCGGGCATGTTGAGCACCGAGACCCCGCCGCTGCGGATCGCGTCCAGCAGTCCGGGCACGCCCAGCTGGGAGGCGCTGTTGAGCTCCAGGGGATCGACGAAGTCGGCGTCGACGCGGCGCAGGATCACGTCCGCGCGCTTGAGGCCGGCGATGGTGCGCACATAGACGCGGCCGTCGCGCACCACCAGGTCGTCGCCCTCCACCAGCAGGAAGCCGAGGTAGCGGGCCAGGTGGGCCTGTTCGAAATAGGTCTCGCTGAAGGGGCCGGGGGTCAGCAGGCAGATGCGCGGATCGTCGCGGTCGGCGGCGGCCGCCAGGCCCTTGCGCAGCTCGTCGAAGAAGGTCGCCAGCCGCTGCACGTTCATGGCGTTGTAGAGGTTCGGGTAGGCCCGCGAGAGCACCAGCCGGTTCTCCAGCGCATAGCCGGCGCCGGAGGGCGCCTGGGTGCGGTCGTCCAGCACCCACCAGCGGCCGTCGGGACCGCGGCCCAGGTCCGCCGCGTAGGTCTGCAGGAACCGTCCGCCGGGCGGCTTGACCCCGCGCAGGGCGCGGATGAAGTCGGGGCTGCCGGTCAGGGCGGCGGCGGGCAGGGCGCCCTCGGCCACCAGCTTGCCGTCGCCGTAGAAGTCCTGCAGCAGGGCTTCCATCAGGTTGGCGCGCTGCTCCACCCCCGCGGCGATCTGGCTCCACTCGTCCTCGTTGAGGATCAGGGGCAGGGGCGACAGCGGCCAGCTGCGCTCGTTCTCCTCGCCGTAGATGCGGTACGAGACCCCGGTGTCGCGGATATGCCGGGTAGCCAGGCTGAAGCGGCTCTCGAACTCGCCTTCGGGATATTCGGCGAAGTCGCCCAGGAAACGCAGCCAGTATTCCCGCGGCGCCCCCAGCCGGTCGAACAGTTCGTCGGGGATGCCGGCGAAGCTCCGGTAGTTGCGCAGCCAGCCCGACAGGCGCCTGGCCGCCGTCGGCGGCAGGTCCTCGCGGCGCCGCGCAGCCGTGGCGGGGTCAGCGGCCAACGCGGGTCCTCAGGTCAAGGGTCATCGGAAACTCTCCCGTCGGCTCGGCCGCCGGCGGGACGATCACGCCGGGGGTGTGGCCTTGCTCCTCGAACCGCGCCTTGCGACGGGCCATCGCCTCGTAGGAATTGACCGGGAAGGTATCATAACTGCGCCCGCCGGGGTGGGCGACGTGGTAGACGGCCCCGCCGAGCGAACGGTGGTTGGCGCGGTCGATGACGTCGAAGGTCAGCGGCGCATCGACCTCCAGGGTCGGATGCAGCCCGCTGGGCAGCTTCCACGCCTTGTAGCGCACCCCCGCCACCGCCTGCATCGAGATGCCGGTCGGGGTCATCGGCAGGGCGCGGCCGTTGCAGGCGATCACGTGGCGCTCGGGGTTGAAGCCCGAGGCCAGCACCTGCAGCCGCTCCACCGAGGAGTCGACGAAGCGCACCGTGCCGCCGGCCGTGCTCTCCTCGCCCATCACGTGCCACGGCTCCAGGGCGTGGCGGATCTCCAGCACCACGTCGCCGTACTGCACCATCCCGTGCACCGGGAAGCGGAACGCCCGCTGGGCCTCGTACCAATGCGGATCGAAGGCGTAGCCGGCGTGGTTCAGGTCGCCGAGCACGTCCAGGAAGTCGTTCCAGACGAAGTGGGGCAGCATGAAGCGGTCGTGCAGGGCGGTGCCCCAGCGCACGGCGCGGCCCTCCTGCGGCTCGCGCCAGAACCAGGCGATCAGGGCGCGGATCACCAGCTGCTGGGCCAGGTTCATGCGCGCGTCCGGCGGCATCTCGAAGCCGCGGAATTCCAGCAGGCCCAGCCGTCCGGCCGGGCCGTCCGGGGAATAGAGCTTGTCGACGCAGACCTCGGTGCGGTGGGTGTTGCCGGCCACGTCGGTCAGCAGGTTGCGCAGCAGCCGGTCCACCAGCCACGGCTCGGGCGCGTCGCCGTCGCCCGGCGGCGGGATCATGCCGAGCGCGATGTCCAGCTCGTAGAGGGCGTCGTGGCGCGCCTCGTCGATGCGCGGCGCCTGGCTGGTGGGGCCGACGAACAGGCCGGAGAACAGGTAGGACAGGGACGGATGGCGCTGCCAGTAGAGCAGCAGGCTCTTGAGCACGTCGGGCCGGC
>JAQGII010000173.1 GCA_028291305.1 Caulobacteraceae bacterium | reverse complement strand
GCGGCAGCAACGTCACCCTGTCGGCCACGGCCTCGTTCACCTCGGCGGCGACGGCCTCGGCCTACATCGCCACCATCAACACCAACCTGACCAGCGTGAACACCGCCCTGACCAAGCTCGGGACCGGCTCCAACGCCCTGGCCAGCCACCTGACGTTCGTCGGCAGCCTGCAAAACTCGCTGACGACGGGCATCTCCAACCTGGTGGACGCCGACATGGCTTCGGAAAGCGCCAAGCTCCAGGCGCTGCAGACAAAGCAGCAGCTGGGCGTCCAGGCGCTCTCGATCGCCAACCAGTCGACCTCGATCATGCTCAGCCTCTTCCGCTAGGAAACGCAGAGCTTTTCGGCCTAAGGATCGGGGGAGGCTCAAGCCTCCCCCGATTTCCGTTCCGGGGCCCGCGTCCACGGTTCCGCAGATCGGCGTTGTCGATCTTCCCCTCGTCATCGCAGCGAGGCGGGTCTATCCCTGAGGAAACCCATTTCCCTCAGGGACATCCCCCATGGTTCATCGCCTACTGACCGGCATCGGCATCGGCCTGCTGCTGTCCGGCGCCAGCTTCGGCGCCCTCGCGGCCCCCGCCGCTGTCGCCGCCTCCACCGATCCCGACGTCGTCGCCCTGCTGTCCGAATGGACCGGGGCCTACGGTGGCCAGATTCCGTTCGACCGGGTCAAGGTGGCCGCGTTCAAGCCCGCGCTGGAAGAAGCCATGAAGCGCAACCTGGCGGAGATCAGCGCCATCGCCGACGACACGGCCGCGCCGACCTTCCTCAACACCATCCTGACCCTGGAACGCTCCGGCCATGCGCTGGACCGGGTGCAGACCATCTACGCCGTCTGGAAGGCCAACCTGAAGACGCCCGAAGTCGAGGCCGTGGAAGCGGAAATGGAGCCCCGGCTGGCCGCCTTCAACGACCAGATCGTCCAGAACCCCAAGCTCTTCGCCCGCATCGACGCGGTCTATAAGGCGCGCGAGCATTCGGGCCTCACCCCCGAGCAGCAGCGCCTGACCTGGTACCACTGGACCCGCTTCGTGAAGGAAGGCGCCCAGCTCGCCCCCGGCCCCAAGGCGCGCGTCACGGCCATCAACCAGGAACTGGCCAGCCTCTATTCGAAGTTCATGTCCAACCTGCTGGCCGACGAGGCGGGCTACGTCCTCTACCTGCAGGAAGGCGACCTGGGGGGCCTGCCGCAATCGCTACGCGACAGCGCCGCGCAGGAGGCCAAGGAGAAGGGCCATCCGGGCGAATACGCCATCACCAACACCCGCTCCTCGATGGAGCCGTTCCTGACCTATTCGGACCGGCGCGACCTGCGCGAAAAGGTCTGGCGCACCTACTACAGCCGCGGCGACAACAAGGACGCCCACGACAACACCGTGAGCATCATCCCGCAGGTCCTCAAGCTCCGGTACGAGAAGGCGCGGCTGATGGGCTACCCGGACTACGCGTCGTGGAAGATGCAGGACACCATGGCCAAGACCCCGGCCAAGGCCATGGACCTGATGATGCGGGTATGGCCCGCCACCATCGCCCGGGTGCGCGAGGAGGTGGCCGACATGCAGGCCATCGCCGACAAGGAAGCCGGCGGCCCGAATTCTAAAGGGGGGGCGCCCGCCATCGCCGGCTGGGACTACCGCTACTACGCCGAGAAGGTGCGCAAGGCGAAGTACGACCTCGATATGGACCAGGTGAAGCCGTACCTGCAGCTGGAGCACCTGCGCGAGGGCATGTTCTGGGCCGCCGGACAGCTCTACGGCTTCACCTTCACCAAGGTGGAGGGCGTGCCGGTGTTCGCGCCGGAGATGGTCACCTACGAGGTCAAGGACCGCGCCGGCAAGCACGTGGCCCTGTGGTACTTCGATCCCTACGCCCGCTCGATCAAGGCCTCCGGGGCCTGGATGGACCAGTACCGCAGCCAGCAGAAGGACGAGCCGGCCGCCGCCATCGTCTCCAACAACACCAACTTCGTGAAGCCGCCGCCAGGCCAGCCGGTGCTGGTGTCATGGGATGACGCGGTGACCCTGTTCCACGAGTTCGGCCACGCCCTGCACGGCATGAACTCCAGCGTCACCTACCCCAACCTGTCGGGCACCAACGTCGCCCGCGACTTCGTGGAGTTCCCTTCCCAACTCAACGAGAACTGGCTGCCCACCCAGGAGGTGCTGAGCCGCTTCGCGGTCAATTCCGAGGGCAAGCCGATCCCCCAGGACCTGGTGGCCAAGATCCTCAAGACCCAGACCTTCAACACCGGCTTCACGGTGACCGAATACCTGGCCGCCGCGATCATGGACATGAAGCTGCACACCACGCCGCAAGGGCCGAACGATCCGCCGATCGTCCCGGACGCCTTCGAGAAGAGCACCCTGGACGCCCTGGGCATGCCCTCCGAGATCGTCATGCGCCACCGCACCTCGCAATTCTTCCACGTGTTCCAGAGCGACGAATACGCGGCCGGCTACTATTCCTACCTGTGGGCCGAAGTGCTCGACCACGACGCCTTCGAAGCCTTCACCCAGGCCAAGGGCCCCTACGATCCGGTCGTGGCCAAGCGGCTGCACGACGACATCATGAGCATCGGCGGCACCGTCGATCCGGCCGTCGCCTACCGGAAATTCCGCGGGCGCGATCCGGACGTGGAGGCCTATCTGCGCTCCAAGGGCTTCCCGACCAAGTCGCCGTAACGACCGGCTTCGCCTCAAGAACGACGATCGACGGAACAACGTGAGCCCGGCGGAACGAGCGGGGCCGTTTCGCTTTTTGTCAGGGCTTCGAGAGGCGGAGCGTGTCGTTGGTCGGGGACCGCGATTGTGGATGAGCACGACCGGTCCGACCCAATTCCACGCTTCCTGGCCGGTGGCGGCGAGACGGCGCGTCTGATCGCCGACTTCGACTGGTCCGGATCGCTCGGACCCGTCGCCGGTTGGCCGGAGAGCCTGAAGGCGACGGTCGGCCTGTTGGTCCATTCGCCCGTGCCGATGGTGCTCCTCTGGGGCGAGGACGGCGTCATGCTCTACAACGACGCCTACTCGATCTTCGCCGGTGACCGTCATCCCCGCCTGCTCGGCAGCAAGGTGCGCGAGGGGTGGCCCGAGGTCGCCGACTTCAACGACAACGTCATGAAGGTCGGGCTGGCGGGCGGAACCCTGGCCTACCAGGATCAGGAGCTGACGCTCCACCGCTTCGGCAAGCCCGAGCAGGTCTGGATGAACCTCGACTACTCGCCCGTCTTCGACGAGGCCGGTCGACCGGGCGGCGTGATCGGCATCGTCGTGGAAACGACCAGGCGGGTCATCGCCGCCAGGCGTGGCGACGATCTCGTGCGCCTCACCGACAGGCTGCGCGATATCGAGGATCCGGCCGACATCGCCTACGCGGCCTCGGAGGTGCTCGGCATGGCCCTGAGCGCAAGCCGGGTCGGCTACGGCGCCATCGACGCGGAC
>JAQGII010000169.1 GCA_028291305.1 Caulobacteraceae bacterium | reverse complement strand
GCCTGTTCGATCGCCGCGATCGCGTTGGCCAGCCCGGTCCGGTCCACGCTGGCCCAGGGATTGGGCGTTTGCGCGGCGACGGAGAAGGAGCGCCACCCCAGCTGTCCCGGCGCTACGGCAAGGGCCGTTCCCAGGGCGGCGGCCAGTAGGGAAATCTGCAGCACGGATCTATTCATTGTTGCCTCCAGGGTTGGCGGCCGGACGCATCAGGGCCTGATCCAACGCAGACCGATCTTGCCGGACGGCCATTGCATTCGTAGCTGCGGGCCAGGCGCCGCGCACTGACGGGCGTCAGCACGGGGCGCGGCGCCTCAGCTCGGCGGGAAGGTGGCGTTGATCATCGTGCCGTCCGGCAACTGGCAGCGCCCTTGGCCGCCGCCGGCCATGCCCTGCGCGGGCCGGATAAGCTGGAACGTGCAGCGCATGTGGCCGCCTGGGCCATCCAGATTGGCCAGAACCCGGCCCGTATATTCGGTCAAGGTGCTTTGGGTCGGGCCCCACGCGCCCCAGCCGTGCCAGCGAGCCCGCCCATCCCAGCCGATCCACAGCGGCGCCAGCTGGTCCACGGTGGTTTCCCGAGTCACCTGGAAATACGCGCCCTGATAGGTTTGCCCGGAACTCAGCATTGCCGTCATCTCGCCCGTGCGTGGATCGCTCGACATCCAGGTGAAGCTGGCGCTGACGGCGCCATTGGGCGACTCGCCGGCGCCTGTGCCTGTACTGGTGCATCCGGCCGCGGCCAGGAGCATCAGCCCCAACACGACGGATTTGGCCCTGATCGCGTTCATCACCCATCTCCCTGCGGCAAACGACGTCCCGAAAAGGCGACGCCGAACGGCACCTTGGCGCGGCCGCGCCAGAAGCGCTCTGATCCGCATCAGCAGGCGCGGCGATGAAAGACGACGCGAAAGGGAAAAGGCGAATGGACCGAGGCGCGTCCATGGTGGGGACAAACGCCGCCTCGGCCGATCGCAGCGCCCTGATCTGCATCAAGCCGAAGAATGCCGCCCGGGACTGACCGCGGTCAGTTCGCCGGCCACGGGGCGCGGTTAGTGTCGATGACGATCAAACCCGAGAGCCGTCGATCGAAGGAGCCCCCCATGTCCAGCATCTTCACCAGCGGTGTCCTGACGATCCTGGCCGTCGCCGGAAGTTTGGCTGTCGCCAGCCCCATGTCCGCGCACGCCCAGGCGGAGGTCGCTTTGGTGGTGGTCGATGTGAAGGCGGTGGCCCTGGGCTACCGGGCCTCGAAGCTGATCGGCCGACCGGTGACCAATTCTCGCGGCGAGGAGATCGGCCGGATCGACGACCTGGTCGTCGGCGCCGACAAGGTGCTGTTCGCCATCATTGGCGTGGGCGGCTTCCTCGGCGTGGGCCAGCATCTGGTGGTGGCGCCGTACAACAAGCTCGCGGTCACCGCCAAGGCCATTGTCCTGCCGGGCGCCACCAAGGAAGCCCTGCGCAAGCTGCCCGAATTCCACTATCTGCCCTGAGGCGAGGGCGCAGGTCGCGACGGCCAAAGCCGGCCGCGCGCGGCTGCTGTTGGCGGTGCGCCGTCCTGGACTTTGCCGAAGCCGGCGCCCGACGATAAGCCGCCGCCGACCATCATCCGGTGCGGGCTGAACAGGCCGCCAACGACCTTTTAGATCTGGTCCAGCAGCTTGAGGCCCTCTTCGCCCTACTCTGACTGACCAGCCGATCGACCCGGGCGACCGGCGCCGTCATTCGAAGGCGTCGTGGATCACCTCGGCGATCAGGCCCGTGGCGACCCCGGCCAAGACCAGATCTGCGCCGACGCGGACCCAGTGGTATCCTCGCGGCGGCCGATGCAGGTGGTGAGCGCGCCAGTCCGCGATCACGTACTCGGGGGCGAGATAGCCGGGGGGCAGCCGCTCTCCGCGCCGCCAGTCATGCCGGACCCATCCGGGTGGCGGCGCATAGGGCTCGTTGAAGCGCGCCCACCTATGGCCGTGGTATCTCCAATAATGGGGCGGCGGCATTGCCAAGGCGGAGCCACCGAGCATCACAACCGCCAGGGCGGTGGCAAACAATCGTCGCATGAATGAATCTCCGCCGCGCTCCAGGCCGGCGCCTTCAACGTGCAGCAGGAGACGAACGCGTGCGATGACGCTTGTCAGTTTCCCTCAAATTCGCGGTTCGGGCCCGCCGTCTGGACGGGGCTTTTTCCGACATCCGCTGAGAGGCCGAAACGATCGGCCGTCTGATCCGACAGCGGCTCGGCTCAAGGCGACGGAGGCGGAAGCAGCAACGGCTCACGGAAGCGCACGATGTGCAATCGTCCTGCACGGTCGGTGACCGCAAGGCTTTCCACCACCGGCCCACGCCACTGCACGGCCAGCGTCTGAGGGTGGCGGATGAGGTGACCCAGGCCCCCCACGGCTATGGAAAAGACGTCGTCCCTTTCGTCATAGGAGATGCCCACGAGGGGCGCCCACTCCGCGGCGATCTGTTCGCCAAGCCCCAGCGAGGCGACCTCCACCTCGGCGCGCTCGCCGTCCAGGAGGGGCGAGATCCGGTCGCAGAACAAGGCCCAGGAACGCTTTGCAATCAGGTCATCCGGCACGGTCGAACTCCTTCTTGTCTCAGGGCGCACCGAGCGGGCTGCCCACCAGCCACGGATCGGGGTTAATCTGGCCCAGGGGGATGTCCAGCAGGGTTTTGGGCAGCTCGATCTCGTGGACGTGAACATTGCGGGCGTGTTCACGGACGATGGCCTCGACCTTGCCTTCGTCGGCGAGGGTGGGCAGGCGCACGAAGACCAGGAGGCCGCCCGCCATCAGGTCCATCTCGATGGCGTCAGGGTCCGACTCTCCGATCACTCGGTGCTTGAGGACATGCGCCACCGAGGTCGCGAGGGCGCCCCCGACCCCGGCAGCCGCGAGCGCGGCTGCGAGCGCGCCGCCGGACGCAACGACGGTCACCCCGGCGCCGAGCACGACCACCGACAGCAGTGTCCCGAACAGCAGCGCCGTGAGACCCGTCTCGTCATCGCGGGTGACCAGATCCCGGCGCGGAAGGCCGGGGACTTCGGCGAGGACCGTCGGTTCCATATAGTAGTGGTTCAGCTTGTGGAGGATCGCCTCACGACTTGCCATGAGTGATATGCGCGACCGGTCCACGCCGGCCAGGAGCAGCTGTTCTACGAGCGTGTCGAGCGCCTCGCGCCTGTCCACCACGCCGACGACCTCCCGCACGCGGGTCGTTTCCAGGGGGGGTGTTTGGGCGGCGTCAACCATGGCCTTGCTCCTGCCAGGCGCCGTGGACCGGCCGTCAATCAATCACGATCTGGCTGTCGACGCTGGCAACGCCTGGCGCCGCCTGGCGCCGCCCAGGCGGAACGATCGGCCTCCTCGCGTTCAACCCAGCAGCGCACCGTTCCGCGCAGCGTGACCTTGGGATGGCCGCCTTCCACCGAGAGCTTCACCTCGATATCGTTGCCCACGTCTCTGACCCCGGCGACGCGTTTGGCGGCGCGCTCGGCGTAGTAGAAATCCATGTAGTGCCGGGTGTAGCCGGTGAGCGTGACCACGCCGTTCTTCACGGCCATGGCGATATGGTCGCCATCTTCGATTATCGGATCGCTTTTGAGCTCCTCTTCCACGTCGCGCCTTATCTCGGCGTCTGTCCTGGAAATGGCCATGTTCGGCTCCCCCTCATGCCTGCTGCGCCGCCGTGCGGCGCTGGTTCAGCATGCATGAGCGCCAGGGCGTGACACTGACCTCGGTCAGTGTGGCGTCCGAATGAAGCGGCTTAATGAGCCTGCCCCTCCACGCCCGTCGATCTTCAGGAGATCGAGACCATCCGCAGCTCGGCGATCGCTGCCCATTCTCGCCACGATCTCAAGGAGCAGTCCATCGGGTGAGTGCTCTTTTCGCACCGACCAATGCGACTGGCCACCGTCGCCATGGCAAACCGAGTGGCGCGGGCTCCAGCAGATTCAGATCAGGGGCTTGGAAAACGCCTAGCCGACCCCGACTGCCGCATGCGTTCAACCGGGAACGGGACCCCGGAAAGCCAGCAAGGGCCGGCTTGAATATTCAAACCGACTGGCCTCAAGGGCCGATCTGCGCCGCCATGAGCGGACTCTGAGACCGGGCTCGCAAGCGGACGTTCAAGCGCCCTACGATCTGTCCCGACCGGTTCGTCGTACGCGACCGCCGACCAAAGAGAGACCGGTGGCCTTGGACAAGATCGGCCTAATCTGCACTGAAGCCCGGAGTGGTCCTTACGCGGGAAGGGGCATTGCCGCCCCAATCTAGCCCTTCTGGCGTTGTCTCAAGTCAAGCTGTCTGGCCACACACTCAAGTAATCGTGTTTCATTGATCGGCTTGGTCAAAAAATCGCTGCCGCCAGCTTTAAAACTCTCAATGACCGCATCCATCGTTTGTTTTCCCGTTAGAAAAATAACGGGTGTATCCGAAAGTTGCGGATCGCCTCTGATGATGCTGCAGCAGTCCCATCCGCCAAATCCTGGCATCAGGACGTCAAGAATGATGAGATCTGGCCTAAATTCCCGCGCTATTTTCAAGCCTGCCGCGGCCGAGTTAGCAGATAAGACATTCTGGTATTCATCCAGCGTATCGACCAATATCTGAACGATGATTGGATCATCGTCGATCAAGAGTATTTTTGAATCAAAAATTGGCATTGAATTACCACAGAAAATATTCGAGGGCGGCGCCGGCGATTATGTCGAATATTCAACACCTAAACCACTTAAATGCGAAATTCCTTAGAGGCCGACGAGGAAAAATTGGCAACTCAGTGACAATGCCACGACGCCCGAGTGGTACGGCCACGAATGGCGCGTCTCAGTTGGCCAGGGCCACAACGTAGCGGGCTGCCGTCACCACGCCCAGGCCGCTCAGTTCTGTGGCGGAGAACCAATGGATGTTGTTGGGCGAGGTGCGCAGGGCCAGGATCAGGATGCCGAGGCGGCCGCCCATCCGGTCGATCTGCAGGGCGACCAGAGAGGTCAGGTATTGGGCGTCCGAAACGCTGAGGGAGTCGCGGGCCTGGGTGTCGGAATAGATCTGATGCACGCCGACGCGGGCGCCCTTGCCGACGCTGCGTTGAACGCCGCCCATGAAGGTGAAGACGCAGGCCGAGGCGCACTCGCCCGGCGGCGGGGCGTCCGGAGCGAAACCGGACCCCGGCACGGTGGTGGAAAAACCGTTCTGGCGGATATGCTGGCCCAATTCCAAGCCAAAGATCAGGACGCCGCCTTCTGAGTTGAGGGCAACCGTGGCGCCCGGGGCAGGCTTGTTCTTCCTGACGAAGGCGTCGAACTCTCCGACGCTGTGCTTGTCGATCAGGCCGCTGGCCAGGATGCAGGGGCGACTGCCGCAGGCGTCGGAGGCCGGGCTCTCCTGGAAAGTCATCGCTGCGGCGGGCGAGCTGAACACTGCCAGCGCGGATGCGAGGACAGCAGCGCCGGCAGCGCCGGCAAATCGCTCTAGAATATTACGCCCGCCTCGCAGAGATAACCGCATATCGAACCTCCACACACGGCCAAGACATCCGGCCATGATGAAGATTACTGCCCGAGATAGGGGATACACATACCGTATAACTACTATGTGACTTTGAGGTGGTGCGCTGTTCGCTGGTTATAGGAATTTCATACGCTGGCACAATGGATTGCGAGTCCGGCTTTGTTGTTCAGATGGTGCGGCGGCCGGAAAACCGGGCGGCTTTGGAAAGCGGCGTCTGACGGTGGAGCCCGCGCAGGAATCGCGGCGCCCCCAGCGCTGGCATCGTCTTAAGCGCGGCGCTCCTCTAGCGGCTCCAGTCCCGCTGTGATCGCGATCCTCACGGCAGCCGACAGGCCGCGGGCCTCTAGCTTGTCCATCACCTTGGCGCGATAGATTTCCACGGTGCGGATGCTGAGATCGTATTCATAGGCGATCAGCTTGTTGGGCAGGGCCGCAAGCAGCCCCTGCATGACCTGACGCTCTCGCTTGGACAGGCGGGCGATCAAGGCGCGGGCGTGGCCGGCCTTGGCGTTCTCCTCCATCGACCGCTCCGACTTGGTGAAGGCCCCCACGAGAGCCTCCAGCAGGCCGGCGTTGTGGTACGGCTTCTCCAAGAATTCGAAGGCGCCGTTCTTCATCGCCTGGATGGCGGCGCCGATGTCGGCCTGTCCCGTGAGGATGATCACTGGCCAGGTAAAGCCCCGCTCGTTCAGCTTGAGTTGGACGTCCAGGCCGGAGAGTCCCGGCATATGGATGTCCAGGAGGACGCAGCAGGCTTGAGCCTCCCCCAGCGCCTCGCCCATCACGTCCAGAAAGGCCACGCCCGAGCGATGGACCTGCACCTCGTAGCCCGCGATTTCGAGCAGGAACGCGGCGGATTCGCGGATGGCTTCGTCATCGTCAACGAGATGCACGAGTCGTTTATCGACCATGGCGAGCCTCAATTCGGATTAGGGGCAAGGTGAAGTAGAAGGCGGCGCCCCCGCTGGGGGAGCGGTCGGCCCACATCTTTCCGCCGTGGGCTTCGACGATCCTCATGCAGATGGACAGGCCGACGCCCATCCCGTTGCTCTTGGTCGAAACGAAGGGGGAAAAAAGACGCTCGGCGACCTCGGGGGAGACGCCGGGGCCGTTGTCACAGAGACAGATCTCGGCCATCCCGCCCTTGGCGACGGTAGAGATCGTCAGGATACGAGGCGTGGTCTGCTCGCGCATGGCCTCCACGGCGTTGCGGATGAGGTTGACGATCACCTGCTGGATCTGAATGCGGTCGGCCAACACCTCTTCAACCTTGGCGGAAAAGACCTGCTGCACCTCGACGGCCGCGGCGAGGGGATTGGGCATGGCCAGGGCGACCGCGTCGGTCATCAGGTGGCCCAGGTTTTCGGCGCGGCTGTCGGCTTCCCCCCGGGCGATGAACTCGCGCAGCCGGCGCACGATCTCCCCGGCGCGGACGGCCTGGGCCTCCGTATGCCTGGTGGCGCGAAGGATACGCTCGCGCGCTTCCGGCTCCAGCGGCCCGTCGGTCCGTTCCAGCATCATGCCGATAGCGCCCACCGAATTGCCGATCGCTGTTAGCGGCTGGTTGAGTTCGTGGGCCAGGGCGGCGGCCATCTCTCCCATGGCGCTGAGTCGGGACACGTGGGTGAGTTCGGCCTGTAGCGTCAGCAGGCGCTCGCCCCGAGCCTCCACCTCCACGCGGTCGCGGAGCTGGTCGGTAACATCCTTAAAGATGCCGATCGCACCGATGTATTCGCCGGTTGCTGAGAAAATGTAATTGCGTACGGTTTGGAGATCGCGAAACCCGCCATCCTGATGCCGCACGCGGACGCAGTCATGCACCAGGGACCGCTGCTCAAGCACTGCGACGGCGGACTCGTCAGCAACTCGCTCGCGCTCGCCCGGCGCATACATGCACCGCCAATCCTCGATATCCGAGCCCATCGAGCCGATCGGGAGTCCCAGCATGCGCTCGATCCCAGGCGAGAAGGTGCAGATACCGGTGTTGGGGTTGAATTCGACGATGCCCAGCCCGAAACCGGCGACCGCTTGGGCGAGTCGAGCTTCGCTGAGGAGCAGAGCGGCATCCTTGCGTTTCAGGTCTGTGATGTCGTTGACGATTTCGACAACACGGGGAGCCGCCGGCGAGTTTCGCTCCTGCATCATCCAGTGGGCGGCCACCCAGCGGACATCTCCGCGCGGCGTGAGGTGACGCAGATCTCCGCGCCATTCCCGGTCGCGCTCCAGCGCCGCTTCGATATCGGCGATCGGACTGGGAAACTCGGTCTGCAGAAGTTCGTGCGAAATCCTGCCCACGGCCTCGGCCGCGGTCCAGCCATAGAGGACCTCGCAGCCCAGGGGCCAGTGTTCGATCCGCCCCTCCTTTGAGCGAACGAAAACCGCGGAGAGTTCCAGAGCGCTGGACAGTTCTTGCCGCTCCGTCCGCTCCAGGCCCAGCCTTTGGCCCGCCCAGAACAACAGCGGCAGCAGGGTTGCCGTGCTCAGGCCGGTGATGAGCAGCAACCGCTCATTGGCGCTGTAGAAGCCATCGGACATGCCCCAGTTGACCACGAAGGCAGCGATCGAGGGCATCAGCGCAATCGGCAGGGTCAGACGAATGATGCGGCCTTGTTCGTCGTCCTTTGTCAGCAGCCTTGGCCAGCCCATGTCGCGGGTTAGGATGAGCGCGCCGACGCCAAGCAATATCCCGCCTGTGGCGTCCAGCAATGTGACGCCGAAGGCTCTCGTGAAGGTGGCGAACGACATCGCATGGAGGATGAGGTTCTCCGACAGGGGCAGGACGGTGAACATCAGGACCAGGGTCGCCAGGGCCATCGACCACAGCCGCCATGTCCTTGATTTCAGCGACGAAAGAACGAATGACGCATTCAGGCAGAGAAAGATCAGGGAGGAGGCGATGCCCGCCCTGCCCGCGTGAGGCGCCAGGAGCGGCTGATGCAGGAGGGCGTTGCGGGACAGCAGCAGGTCCACGTCGAAATCCAAGTCTGTGGCGTGTTCGACCAGGGCCGTCGCGCAGAGCATGACGGCGGCGCAGGCGCAGGCATAGAGCAGCACCCGCCGCTCGAGCGCCGCCG
>JAQGII010000167.1 GCA_028291305.1 Caulobacteraceae bacterium | reverse complement strand
GGTGTACGTCTACTATTTCGCCAAGCACACGCCGGTTCGCGGCGGCAGGCTGCGCGCGCCGCACACGGTCGAAATCCCCTATGTGTTTGACAACCTCGTCCTGGGAGCGCCCGTCGTCGGGCCCGCCACGGCGGAGCAGCAGGCCCTGGCCGACAAGGTCAGCGGCGCCTGGGTCGCCTTCGCCCGGACGGGTAATCCGTCAGTCGAGGGCCAGCCGGCCTGGCCGCCCTACAATGCGCCCTCCCGCCCGACCATGGTGATCGGCGACCAGTTCAAGCTGGTGGACGACCCCTTGCGCGAAACCCGCCTGCTGATCACGGAACTGAAGCCTAAGGCCGCCCCTGGCGGATTGTTTGGATGAGCTTGCAGACCGCCATCCGCCCCGAGCCCTGGCCCCCGCGCGGTCTCACGCCCGACCAGATCGGGCGGGTCACGGAGTACATGCACATCGAGCTGGAAGGAGCGATGTCGCTCGTCGATCTGGCCGCGCTGATCCGCCTCAGTCCCAGCCATTTCGGGCGGCAGTTCAAGCGGACCATGGGCGTGCCGCCACATCAGTATGTGATCCGGCTGCGGGTGGAGCGCGCCAAGCGCCTCCTGCGCCAGGGTCTGTCCATCAAGGAGGTGGCCTTCACCTGCGGGTTCGCCAGCCAGGAGCACTTGACCCGCGTATTCAAGCGCATCGTCAAAGCCACGCCGGGCCAGTTCCAGCGCGCCTGCCTTCCGGCTGCGTGAGCCGATGATGCCGTCTTGATGATCGGGCGCCCGGCAGTCAAGGATAGCCGATGGACCTGATGGTTAGCATCGAAGCCTTCTGCAGGGTCGCCGAAACGGGTAGCCTCGGCGGGGCGTCGCGCCGGATCGGCGTCGCCAAGTCGGTGGTCGCCACGCGGGTGCGCCAGCTGGAGAAGCATCTGGCGGTGGCGCTGTTCCATCGCTCGGCGCGGGCCATGAAGCTGTCGGAACTGGGCAGCAAATACTATGTGCAGTGCCAGGACCTGCTCCTGCGGGCCGAGGAGCTCAGCGCCCACACCCAGGAGGACAACACCGCGCTCAGCGGCACCCTGTTCATCCAGGTCCTGCCGGGATTCGCGCTGGGTCATTTCTCCGCCGCCCTGGCGGATTTCGGCAAGGAGAATCCGGAGATCAGCTTTGAGGTCACGGTCAGCGACCGGCTGGTCGATCCCGTGCACGAGGGCCTCGACGTGGTCCTGCAGATCTATCCACCGGTCTCCGACTCCCTGGTGGAGCGCAAGCTATTCCCGCACCGCGGCGCTTTCTGCGCCTCGCCGGGATACCTGGCGAGCGCCCCGCCGCTCAATGAGCCCGCCGATCTGGCCCGGCACCAGTTCGCGCGATATTCCTATTATCCGTGGAGCGATCGCTGGCCGTTCTGGCATGATGGCGTCTGCACCGAGGTCAAGCTCAGCCCGATCCTCAAGACCAACAGCGTCCATCTGCTGCTGGAATATGCCCGAGCCGGCGCGTGCGTCGCCTATCTGCCGACCATGATCACGGTCAACGACCTGGCCGAGGGGCGGTTGGTGCGCGTGCTGAGCGACTATTCGCCCCCGCAGCTCTGGCTGTCTGCCGTCTATCCGGTGTCGCACCGCTCGACCCGCAAGGTGAAGGCCTTCGTCGAGTTCCTGGCCCACCGCTTTTCCCGCGAGCCACAGTGGGACGCCTTGATCGGGCCGGACGCCGAACCGCCGCCCGGCAGCGTGACCGGCCTCGCCGCCGCGAGCAACCCATAACCAGCCGAGGATAGAACCGCGATGCCGATGTTTGTGCTCCACTGCCTGGACAAGCCCGACAGCTTCGCTTTACGCGCGGCCACTCGCGAAGCGCATCTCACCTATGTCGGCGCCCACCCGGCCATGCGGATAGGCGGGCCCTATCTGGATCGGGAGGGCAGCCCCGTCGGCTCCATGATCGTCGTCGAAACCAGCGACGAGGCCGCCGCCCGGGCGTTCAGCAAGGACGATCCCTACAACCGGGCAGGGCTGTTCGAGGCGGTCGAGATACGACCGTGGGTGCATTTCGCCGGCCATCTTCCCTAGTTCAGTCTCACCAACCTGAGCTTCTCGGCCAACGCCTCGCGGGGTGCTGGCATTCTAAAGCCAACGTGTTTCCGGTATGCGGCGTGGGCCCGATGCACATTGGGCCGTTCGCCTGATGGTGGCGGTGCACGCAGGCGGTAGCGAACTAGTCTGAGCAAAAATAACGAAAAAAGCCCCGGCTTCGCTAAGGCGAGGATTGGCAGGCGGCATGGGTGCTATTGCTGATGGCGCTGTAGCCGGCCGACAAGGGCGGTAACGGTTACGACGAAGGCCGCTAAAAGGTGTCCTGTCGCCGACTTGGTCGGCGCCCTCGGCTCGATTGCATCGACCTTGGGCGATAGCCAATCAGTCTATAGGCGTTGGTGAGGCCTCTAAATCGCCACTCATAGATCTTCGAGCTCGGCATGACGGCCTCGGCATCGATGATGGCCGCAGTTAGTCTGCCGGTGCGTTCTAGAAGGTGCTTCAGGGACGCCAGCAGTTCGGCATCGTTCGGACACTCGGACGTTGTCGCCGCCTGCCGCTTTTGACGACCGTCCCAAGGAAAAAAGCCAACCCGCTTGTAAGCCTCATTGAGTGAACCGAAGCGCCACGCATAGGCCTTAGTGGTGGGGATGCCAGGTTCGGCATCGATCAGCTTGGTGTTCAGAGTGCCGACGCGCTCATACAGCTGCCGGAGGGACTGCAGCAGGTAGTCGTCGTTGCGTCTGGATAACTCCCCCTGAATAATTGCCTGGGCCTTCGAGAACATTTCGGCCGCCACAATCTGCGGGAAGGCGTTGGATTTTCGTACCCAAAGATCGGGCGGATTGACGACACGCTTGCTCTTCAATCGCGTGCTGGTTCGATTGAAGACGCTGTTTCCAATGTATTTTTCGTTCTTCAAGATGTCCATAATGGTGCAATGCGACCACGGTCCTCCCCGAACGGTGGCGACGCCTTCTGTGCTTAGCAGCGTGGCGATTTCCGTGGATCTGAGCCCATCGACGGTGAAAAGGTGGAAGATGCGTTGAACGAGGCAGACCTCGTCGGTCGGTCCGGGAACCAGAACGACGCGATCCGATATGAGCGCCTTGTGCTCGCCGGCCTGCAGCAGCCTTCTGCTCCGTCCATGTTGATCGATGAGCAGGCGCCGTAAGCCAAGGCCCGCGGGACCTCCCTGATGAAACCCCTGCTCAGCGAAGCGGCATTGTCCGAGGTGGGTTTTGGTCGAAAGTTCTCGGCTGTATTCAGCCGCCATCGCTCTTTTGAGAGTTTTGAGGACGGCCCCCAGCGGGGTCCCATCATTCTCGAAGGGTTCCGCGCAATAGATCACGCGGATGCCGGCGCGCCGGCACAGGTATTCGTAGTGGGCGCTCTCGTCGATGTCCTGGAAACGACCCCATCGGCTGACATCGTAGACGATCAACGCCTCATAAGGCGCCTGTCCGCCAAGCACATCGTTGAGCAGGCCGCGCAATCCCGGTCGTCCCTGAAGATCGAGCCCGCTCTTACCGGGGTCTGCATAGGAGCGAACGAGCACCATGCCGCGCTGATCGACGTATCGTTTGATCGCGACCGTCTGGTTGTCGATCGAGTATTGCTGCAGATCGGTCGACATGCGGACGTACTGAGCCACCCGAAGAGGGGCCGAAGGCCGTGGCTTGTCTTCTCCCAAGCGTTGCTGCGTGTCATGCATAATCGCGCTCCCTCTCCATCTAGGAAGGGAACGCGATCGC
>JAQGII010000131.1 GCA_028291305.1 Caulobacteraceae bacterium | reverse complement strand
CGGCCCCTCATGCCCCACTTCAGCGCGTCGGTCGGGATGCGTTCGATCCAGAACCGGTCGTCCGGATGCGGGCCCTCGATCGGGCAGCCGGTGGCTTGGCGCAGGGCCTGCGCGCCGCCGGCGTGGTCGGCGTGGCCGTGGGTGATCCAGATCTTTTCCAGGATCAGCTCGCGGTCGCGCGCGATCTTCAGCAGCCGCTCGACCTCGCCGCCGGGGTCGATCACGGCGGCCTTCCGGGTCTTGGCGCACCAGACCAAGGTGCAATTCTGCTGCAGGGGGGTCACCGGCACGGCCAGGGCTGCAATCGGCGGCGGGGCGGAAGGAGCCAAATACAATCCTCGGCAGTAGCGGTATTCGTGAGGGCGGTCTTAAGATATTGGAGCGCCAAGATCGGCCTAGCACACGCTGGCAAGGGGCGAAATGAGGGCCTTCAGGCTCCCGATAAACAAGGTCGATCCGCGTCAAGCGAGAATCGCCGTCGCCCTGTGCGGCGCCTATGTCCTCACGACATGGGCCAGCTTCTCCTTGAGCGGAAGGGCCGTGCCGCCGTTCTGGCCCTGCAATGCGTTCATCGCCGCCGCCGTGGTGCTGCTGGGGCGGCGCCCGATGTGGCTGTGCGTCTTCGCCTGCACGCTCGGCTCCCTGCCGTTGATGATCGCCAACTCCACCAACCTGGATTTCGGCGTCCTTCGGGTGATGCTGAACGTGGGCGAGGGCCTGCTGGCGGGCTGGCTCGCAAAAACGGTGCTGGGCCCTCGGGGCCTGTTGCGCACCGCCGCCGATTTCGTGCGCCTGCAGCTGCTGGCGGTGCTGCCGGCGGCGACCTTCAACCTGGCGGCGCGCGAACTGGTCCTGCGGCTGATGGGCTCGAGCGACGTGCTGACCTGGCGGTCGGCGTTCCTGCCGCACCTGCTCGGCATGGCCACCGTGCTGGTCGCCGTCCTGCTGCTGTTCCAAGCGGCCAGAGGCGAGGTGAAAAGAAGCCGGCTGGAAACGACGGCGATCCTGAGCGCCCTGGGGCTGGTGACCTATGCCGTGGTCCACCACGCGCGCCTGCCCGTCGCCTTCATCGTCAGCCCGCTGCTGCTGATGATCGCCTTCAGGCTCGGCCCGCGCGGTTCGATCTTCGGCAACCTGATCGTCTGCCTGATCTGCCTGCCCGCCGCCGTCAGCGGCGACGGCCCCTTCAGCCTGCATCCGGAGTGGGACCTGCAGGCCCGGGCGCTGATCTACCAGGCGGTGTGCCTGTGTTCGCTGATCGGGGTGTCGCTCGGCGCCTTCATCGTCGCCGAGCAGGCGCGCCTGCGCCGGCTGCTGGTCCGTCGGGCGGCCTCGGCGCGCGACTCCCGCCGCCGCGCCCTGGTCGCCAGCCGCGCCAAGAGCGACTTCCTGGCCACCATGAGCCATGAGATCCGCACCCCGATGAACAGCATCCTGGGCTTCACCCAGGTGCTGCTCCAGGACCGCGACCTGTCCCAGACGGCCCGCGAGCACATCCAGGTCATCGCCCAGGCCGGCGGCTCGCTGATGACGGTGCTGAACGACATCCTCGATTTCTCCAAGGTCGAGGCCGGCCAGATCGAACTGCATCCGGAGCCGGTCGACGCCGCCGCCGCCGGCCTCAACGCGATCGACATCCTCCAGGGTCCGGCCCGCTCCAAGGGGCTGACGCTGCGGCTGGAGAACGACGGGGTGGACGGCCTGTTCGAGATGGACGGACAGCGTCTGCGGCAGATCCTGCTCAACCTGCTCAACAACGCCGTGAAATTCACCGACGAGGGCCATATCCTGCTGGTCATCTCCCACGCGGCGGAAACACAGACGCTGCGGTTCGAGGTGCGCGACACCGGCATCGGCGTGGAGCCGGACGTCGTCGGCCGCCTGTTCGCCCGCTTCTCCCAGGCCGACAGTTCGACCACCCGCGATTATGGCGGCACGGGCCTGGGCCTGGCCATCTGCAAGGGTCTGGTGGAGCGGATGGGCGGCAGCATCGGCGTCGAAAGCCGGCCGACGATCGGTTCGACCTTCTGGTTCGAATTGCCGGCGCGGCGCCCTCCGGCCGCAGCCAGGACAGCGACGGGCGCGGGCCGTGCGGCCGAGGCGCTTCGCGGACGGGTGCTGCTGGTCGACGATCACGCGATGAACCGCCAGTTGGGCGAAACCCTGCTGCAGCTGATGGGCTGCGAGGTCGACCTCGCGGAGTCCGGGGAAGAGGCCGTCGCCGCCGCGTCCCAGCGGGTCTACGACGTCATCCTGATGGACGTGCACATGCCGCGCATGGACGGGCTGCAGGCGACCCGGGCCATCCGGGCGCTCGACGGTCCGGGCTCCACGGCGCCGATCATCGCCATGAGCGCGGACGTCATGACCCGCAACATCGAGCGGTGCCTGCAGGCCGGGATGGTCGACCACATCGCCAAGCCGGTGCAGATGGCGGTGATGTATGAGGTCCTGCGGCGCTGGATGGTCCAGGCGCGTTCGGCCGCCTGAACGCAAAGCGCCGGTTTCGGCGGCCATCGCGCTTCAAATCATCGATCGGCGCGCAGGGTGGTTGCTCCCGTCCGCAAGCCAAGTCATGCTGCCCGCCTATCGCCGGCCCGGGAGGAATTTCCTGAGTTGGATCAAGTCATTGGCTGTAGAAGGGGCGCTCGGCCGCATGGGACTTTTCACGAAGAAGCCGCTCGCGGTGCTGTTGGCCCAGGCCAACGAAGAGGGTGCGCACTCGCTCAAACGGGGGCTGGGCGCCTTTAATCTGACCACCTTGGGGATCGGCTCGGTGATCGGCGCCGGGATTTTCGTGCTGACCGGCCAGGCGGCCGCGCAGCATGCCGGTCCGGCCATCGTCCTGTCCTACGTGCTGGGCGGCATCGTCTGCGCCTTCGCCGCCCTCTGCTATGCCGAACTCTCGGCCATGATCCCGGTGTCCGGCTCGGCCTATACCTATGCCTACGCCACCCTCGGCGAGTTCGTCGCCTGGCTGATCGCCTGGGACCTGATCGTCGAATACCTGTTCGCCGCATCCACTGTATCGGTGGGATGGTCGGGCTATTTCGTGGGCCTGCTCAAGGACTTGGGGATCTATCTGCCGGCGGCCCTGACCGACGCGCCGTTCAAGGCGGGCGAGGGGTTCCACCTGGTCGCCACGGGAGCGATCCTGAACGTGCCGGCGGTGCTGGTGCTGCTGTTCATCGCCGGCATCCTGATCGCGGGGATCACCGAGTCCGCCCTGTTCAACAACGTCATCGTCATGATCAAGGTGGCGGTGGTGCTGCTGGTCATCGTGTTCGGCGCCATGCACGTGAACCCGGCCAACTGGCATCCTTTCATCCCGCCGATCGAGACGGACCCGGTCACCCAGCATACCAAGTACGGCCTGCCGGGGATATTCACCGCCGCCGGGGTGATCTTCTTCGCCTATATCGGCTTCGAGGCGGTCTCCACGGCCGGCGCGGAATCGAAGAACCCGGCCAAGGACATGCCGATCGG
>JAQGII010000127.1 GCA_028291305.1 Caulobacteraceae bacterium | reverse complement strand
GCAGCAGCAGCGCGCCTGCCCACCACCACCTTGCTCCCACGGTTGACCCTCCATGCCTTGCTCCCCCGTGGACGCCTGGGGCGGCAACGCGAGCGGCGGGCGCCCGTTCCGCGACCCGCACCCGCGTCGCCTGGGGGAATGTCCGATTGCCGGAGGGGCCCGACGGGCCGCTTGTGGGGCGCGCAGCCGCCCGCTGAACCCCTCTGCCGCCCCGCCGTTACGCCTGCATGTGCAACGACTACGAGCAGCACGTGGCCTACCGGGCGTGGGTGGAGGCCATGCAGGGCCAGGGGTGGACCATTCCCCCGGGGCAGTCCGAACGCGACCTGCCCCAGGCGGACGACATCCACATCGGCGACCTCGGGCCGGTGATGCGGGCGCAGGGCGACCGGATCCTGCTCTCGCCCATGCGGTTCGGCTTCGCGCCGGATCGGCCCGGGCGCGGGCCGGTGTTCAACTTCCGCTCCGAGGGGCGCAGCTTCGCCGCCAGCCGGCGCTGCCTGGCGCCGGCCTCGGCCTTCTTCGAGTTCACCGGCACGCGGTATCCGAAGGCCAAGCACCGCTTCACCCTGAACGGCGCGCCGTTCCTGTGCATCGCCGGGCTGTGGAAGGAAGGGGCCGGCAACCAGCCGGACGCCTTCGCCATGCTGACCACGGCGCCGGGGCCGGACGTGGCGCCGATCCACGACCGCCAGGTGGCCGTGCTGCCGCCGCAGGACTGGCGGGCGTGGCTGGAGCTGAGCCGCCCGGAGGCGCAGCTGCTGCGCCCCCTGCCCGCCGGGGCGCTGAGCGTGGAGACGGTGCGCGCGGCCAGCGACTAGGGGCGGCGACGGGGCGCCGGTCGGCTGGGCGTTGGTCGAAAACGGCTGGATGGCCGTGGACCTCTTCTTCGTGCTGAGCGGCTATCTCCACCACGCGCTCTCGCTTCGCTCGGCCCGCGGTCCCGCTCCCGCCGCTTCGCGGCGCAGGTCGCCTCCTATGACGCGGGCCGAGCCGGCATCAGCGCGTCGTCGATCGCCTTGGCCTTCACGCAGGCCGGCCGGTCGCCGAGCCGCGCCCAGTAGCGCTCGAAGGCCGGGCGCTTCTCCATGCTGCCGAATTGCAGCCCGAACCCGATCTGGGAGCCGACGTAGACGTCGGCGGCGGTGAAGCGGTCGCCGGCGATATAGTCGGTTTGGCTGACGGCGTATTCCAGGGCGTCGAGGGTCGCCTCGTAGCTGCCGTAACCCGCCATGCGGCCGCCGCCTTCGGGCAACTGGAAGCCGAACGACTTGTTGGTGGTGGCGGCCTCCACCGGGCCGGCGGCGAAGAACAGCCAGCGGTAGTAGGCGCCGCGCTCGGCCGGCGGCGGGGCCAGGCCCGCCTGCGGGAAGGCGTCCGCCAGATAGGCGCAGATGGCGGCGGCCTCGGTCACCACCGTCTTGCCATGCGTGAGGGTCGGCAGCTTGCCCATGGGGTTCAGGGCCAGGTAGTCCGGCGCCCGGTTGCGGCCGAAGGCCACGATCACCGCCTCATAGGGGACGCCCACCTCCTCCAGCATCCAGCGGGCGACGCGGCCCCGGGACATGGGGTTGGTGTAGAGGATCAGGCCGGTCATGAGGGCGCTCCCTGGGGGTTGGCGGAAATCTAGGTCGGGCTCAGGCGGCGGCCAAGCGTCACTTGCCGCCCGGCGCCTTGCCGTCCAGCGCCAGCGCGCCGGCGTGGGCCACCGCCTCGTCGGCCGTGGCCGTGCCGGTGACGCCGATGGCGCCCACCACCTTGCCCTCGAAGAAGATCGGCTCGCCGCCGGCGAAGGGGAAGATCTCCTCGGCCGCGGCGATGCCGGTCATGCCGGCGGCGTAGCGCTCCATGTCGTAGCGGGTCGGGCGGCGGTTGCGGGCGGCGGACTTGGCCTTGCGCATGGCCATCTCCTCCATGGCGTAGAAGGCGTTGGTGGCCTTGAAATAATAGACCAGGGCGCCGGAGGGCTCGACGATGGCGACGGTGGGGTGGGCCTTGTGCCGGGCGGCCTCGGCGTCGGCGGCGGCGATCACCGCGCGGGCCTGCTCCTGGGTGATGGGCGGGCCGTACTGGTAGTTGGGGGAGGGTCCGGGCAGCTTGGGCGCGCCGGGGATCGGCAGCGGGTCGGGCGCCTGGGCCAGGGCCCTGGGGGCGCTGGCGGCGCCGGCGGCGACCAGCAGGGCGGCGGCCGCCGCGGCGAGCAGGGCTTTGGACATGGCGGGCCTCCCTTTGAGGGGCGACTGCGCGGCCGCGCCCCCATGTTGCGGGGGATCATGGCGGATTGGCGGGCGGCGGCAAGGGGGCGGGCGGCGGCGGGCGCAGGCGCGGCTTTGTCCGACGCCGACATGTTCTCTTTTTGTTCTTGCCCCCGCCAACGATGCGCCCCAGACTCTCCGGCCCCTTTCGCCCGGAGCCCCGCCCCATGCCCGCCCCTGCTCCCACCGCCGCGCAGCCCCCGGGCGCCGCCGCCGGCGGCCTGGGGCGGGATCGCCGTCGCGGCCGGCCCGCCAGGTCAGCGGCGGCGAGGCGCTGTGCAGACTCTGCGGCGGCCAGCATTGCCGGCCGCGCGTCTGGGCCTGCACTTGCAGATATCGCCGCTGTTCTGCGCGCTCTGGCGGTCTCTTTCGCAGACGACCGCGCCGCCATTGGGGCGTTGCTCCACGGCCGGCGCACAACGCCGCCCGCGCGCAAGATGGCG
>JAQGII010000126.1 GCA_028291305.1 Caulobacteraceae bacterium | reverse complement strand
AAGCAAGGATGACCATGACCGACCTGACCCACGCCGCCGCCCAGGCCATCGTCGCCGCGACCCTGAAGTACGCCGCCGAGCACCAGCTCAATCCCCTCGGCGTGGTGGTGCTGGACGCGCGCGGCGCGTCGCGCGCCCTGGCCGCCCAGGACGGGACCAGCCTGAAGCGCGCCGACGTGGCGCACGCCAAGGCCTACGGCGCCCTGTCGATGGGCATGGGCTCGCGTTCCCTGGCCAAACGGGCCAAGGATCACCCCCATTTCGTCACCGCCGTGGGCCAGACCCTGGGCGGCGCCATGATCCCCGTGGCTGGCGGCGTGCTGATCCGCGACGCCGGCGGCAGGCTGCAGGGCGCCGTGGGCGTCTCGGGCGACACCTCCGACAACGACGAGGCCGCCGCCCTGGCGGGCATCGCCGCGGCCGGCCTGACCGGCGATCCCGGCAGCGACTGACCGTCTGCGCTACGGGCCGAGGCCCCCTGGGGCAATCGGTCCGGTTGTCCGCGCCACGCCGCTGGCCTATCGATGGATTTCACCATCGCAGCCGCAGTCGGAGCCGTAGCGTGGATTCTTTGTTTCTGGTGGGAGCCATCCTCGGCTCCGGATTGTTCATCGCCGCGGGCCGGGCTCCGGCTCGGCGCCTGATCCAGACGGTCAGGGACCGCTACGCGCGCCGCCGATAGCCTGGAGCAACGGCATACAGACAAAGGGCTGGACCCTGCGGTCCAGCCCCAAGCCATGTCTGGCAGGTCGGTCGCTTGCTAGAGCGACCGGCGGCCGGCCAACGCGTGGTAGGCCACCAGCACCACCACCGAGCCGATGACGGCGACGAAGATGCTGTAGAGATTGATCCCACTGACGCCGGAATGGCCCAGAAGGTTGAACAGGAAGCCGCCGACGACCGCACCGACGACGCCCAGGACGATGTCCAGAAGCAGGCCTTCGCCGCTACGGTTCACAAGCATGCTGCCGATCCAGCCTGCGATTAGTCCCACAACAAGCCAAGCAATAATGCTCATTATGCTCTCCCATCCGTTATAGAACTCGATTCCCGCCGCACGGTGGGAAGCTTACATCTTAAGTTCTTCAGATGAGGTGAGGTTCCGCGCGAATGTATCGTGCGGCTAAGCTAGCCCAGGCCGAGCAGGCGCCGGGCCTGCTTGAGGTGGGGCGCATCCAACATCCTGCCCTCGAAGGCCAGGACGCCGGCCCCGGGATGAGCCTCGAACAGGGCGACGATGGCGCGGGCGCGCTCGAGCGCCAGGGGCGACGGCGTGAACACCCGGTTGATCGGCCCGACCTGGGCCGGATGGATGGCCAGCATGCCGGCGAAGCCCTCCCGGCGCCCCTGCTCGGCATAGGCCTCCAGCCCCTCAAGATCGCGGAAGGCGGGATAGACGGTCTCGATGGCCGCAACGCCCGCCGCCGCCGCGCCGGCCAGGCACAGGGCGCGCGCCAGGCGGCACAGGTCGGTGTAGCCGCCGTCCGCCGCCCGGTTGGTCTCGGCGCCCACCGCCGCCGGCAGGTCCTCCGCCCCCCAGGTCAGCCCCGCCAGCCGGCCGTGCGGCAGGTCGGCATAGCCGCCCAGGTTGAACAGGGCGCGCGGGGTCTCGGTGGCGATCGGCAGGATGCGGATCGACCCGGCGCCGAGGCCGTGCGCCACCTCCAGCTTTTCCAGCCGCCCGGCCAGGTCGGTGACCTCGTCGGCGCGATCGGGCTTGGGCAGCACGACGCCGTCCGGCGCCCCCGCCGTCACCGCCAGGTCGTCGCCCACGAGGCCGGCGGTCAGCGGATTGATGCGCAGCCAGATCTGACAGGCGCGCGGGCCGGGCCGGGCCCGAAGGAAGGCAAGCGCCGCCTCGCGCGCCGCCGGCTTGCGCTCCGGCGCCACGGAATCCTCCAGGTCGAGGATCACCGCGTCGGCGCCGGCGTCCCACGCCTTGTCCAGCTTGGCGGCGTCGTCGGCCGGGACGAACAGCCAGGACCGCGGGGTCATGCGCCCGCCCCGTGGATCAGCGCCATGCGCCGGGCCCGGCAGACCAGGAGGTCCGCCTGGTTGTAGGCGCGGTGCTCGAAGGTGACGATCCCGGCGCCGGGCCGCGAGTTGCTTTCCCGCGCGCCGATCACCGTCGTCTCGAAGTGCAGCGTGTCGCCGATGAACACCGGGGCGGGCATGATCACCGCGTCGTAGCCGAGGTTGGCGACCAGGGTCCCCAGCGTGGTGTCCTCGACCGAGGCCCCGACCATCAGGGCGAAGGTAAAGAGCCCGTTGACGACGATGCGGCCGAATTCGGTGCCGGCGGCGTATTCGGCGTCCAGGTGCAACGGCTGCGGATTGTGGGTCAGGGTGGTGATCAGCAGGTTGTCCGTCTCGGTGACGGTGCGGCGCAGGGCGTGGACGATCACCTCGCCGACCTCGAACGCCTCGTAGCTCCGTCCCGCCATCCTCAGGCCTCCCCGGTCGACCTGGGTCGGACCAGCACGGCCAGGGTAACCCCTTCGGCGGTCTGGTCACCGACCCTGACGCTCAACCGCTCGACCCTGCCGTCGAAGGGCGCGATCAGGGTGTGCTCCATCTTCATGGCCTCCAGGGTCAGCAGCGGCTGGCCCTTGGCCACCGCGTCGCCCGGCTTCA
>JAQGII010000091.1 GCA_028291305.1 Caulobacteraceae bacterium | reverse complement strand
GCGGAAGGCGGTCAGCTGCTTGGCCAAGTATTCGGGATATTGGCCGGCGAGTTGCGGGACTTCCGGCATCGCCGCCTGTGGCGCGTGGCAGGCGTTGCAGACGGCCTTGGCGATCTTCTGCCCGCGGGCCCGGTTGCCGACAAAAGCCGGCTGTTCGTCGGCCGCGGCCGCTGAAGCGACCGCGAGGGCGGCGAGCGCCGCGGCGACGAGGGCGCGGCCTACGGTAGGACAGCGGCGGATCATGCGGACCCCTCCTTAGGCTGCGTAGGTCCGCGGCTGGTCGGCGCGAACTGGGTTACTGAGGACCCCCAGCCGGTCGATCTCGACCTCGACCACGTCGCCGGGGCGCATGTGGGCCAAACCGGGGGTGGGGAAGGGACCGTACTGACGCGACAGGTCCAGGCCCTCGGCGTCGTCCGGCGCGGGCTTGAGCGCTCCCGGCGTGCCCATGGCGATCATGTCGCCCGGCCGCAGGCGGTAGCCCTCCGACAGATAGCTGACCACCTGGGCGACCCCGAACAACATGTCGTCGAGCGGCGCGTCCTGGCGTACCACTCCGTTCAGGCGCGTGCGCACGCGCGAGGTCGACGGGTCGCCGAACTCGTCGGCCGTCATCAGCCAGGGGCCATAGGCGCCGGAGCCCTCGAAGTTCTTGCCAAGGCCAAACTGCCGGTTCTGGATCTGGTATTCGCGGACGGAGCCTTCGTTGATGCAGGTGTAGCCCGCCACGTGCTCGAGGGCTCGCTCCACGGGGATGTAGCGGCCGGCGCGGCCGATCACCACGCCGAGTTCGCCCTCGTAGTCGAACGCCCGCGCCGTGTCCGGCGGCGGGGCCAGGATCGGCTGGCCCGGCCCGACGTAGGAGGCGGCCGTACGCAGGAACATGTGGGGGAACTCGCGCGACGTGGTGAGGCCGGTTTCCTCAATGTGGCTCTTAAAGTTCAGGGCCAGGGCCCAGAAGGCGTTGGCCCGGCCGAGGAACGGCAGGAGGGTCAGGGCGGCCAGGTCGAGCTTGCCCTGGCGGCCACCGACGGCCGTCCTCAGGCGGGCCAGCTCATCTGGCAACTCCAGGAACGCGCCCAAGTCGTCGGGCAGGTCGGGGGCGACGTCGGCGACAGCGAGGGCGCGGCCGGGGCTTGTGACGACGGCCAAGCGGGAGCGTCCGCCGTCTGCATAGGCGATGATCTTCATGACAGCCTTGGGAAGTGGATAAGGAGAGGGAAGAGCGGCGTCCGCTAGGCGGGCGGCGGCGGGGTCGACTGGGCACCGATGGCCGTGATCGCGTGGGCGAGGGCCGCCGCGTCGACCTCGGACGGGGCGCCGCTGGCGCCCATCGCGCCGATCAGCACTCCGTCCGACCAGATCGGGAGGCAGCCGACCGCCGGCAGCATAGGCGCGCCGTAGCCGAGCGGGCCGGCGTTGGCCCAGACCATGGGGTTCTCGCGGTAGCGCTCGGCGAGCGCGCCGCCGGGCTGGCCGCCGGTGGCCGCGCTGGCGAAGGCCTTGCCCCGCGCCACCTCGATGGTGATGAACGGCGCGCCGTCCATGCGCGCCGAGGCGACCAGATGGCCGACGCTGTCGACCACCACGATGCTCAGGGCCACGCTGCGGGCCCTGGCCCAGTCGACGCCCGCCGCGACGGCGCGTGCGGCGGTGTCGTAGTCGATCACGGCGAGGTTTCGGATGGTGGGCGGTTGAGACATGACGCTTTCCATTCAGGCGCTTGGCTGCAGGCGGGCGAAGGCCGCCGTGCGCGACAGGAGGAGGACGAAGATCGCGGCCAGGACGGCTGGCGCCGCGATCGCCAGGTAGATCGCGTTGACGGGCCATGCGCGCGCGACTAGGAGACCGGCCGCGCTCGGGCCTATCACCGCGCCGATGCGGCCCACGCCGAGCGCCCATCCGACGCCGGTCGAGCGGGCGGCCGGCGGATAGGCCGCTGCGGAGACGGCGAGCATGGCGCCGCCGGCGGCCGAGGCGCAGAACCCCGCGAGGAGGGCTGCGACGGCGACCAGGGCCGGGTTGGCGACCGCGGCCCCCATGGCGGCCAGGAAGATGGCGGCGCCGACCAGGGCGCCGGCCAGCGCTGCTTGCGGCCGCAGCCGCGTGAGGGCCGCGCCGAGCAGTAGCGTGCCGACCACGCCGCCCGCGTTGTTGAGCGCGAGGATCTGGGCCGCCGAAGGCGCGGACCATCCGCTCCGCTGCAGTAGAGGCGGGGTCCAGAAGGACATTACGATCAACACCGTCCAGGTCATGAACGACGCCAGCCACAGCCAGGCCGTGCTGGCGGCGCGGCCCTCGCTGAACAGGTCGGCGAGCCGCCCCGACGCGGCGCCCCGTGTGGCCTGGGCGCCGGCCTCGGCCGACTCCGGCAGGGCCGCGAAGAGCACGGCGGCGATCGCCACCGGCGTCGCTCCGCCGAGCAGGAAGATGGCCTGCCACCCGAACCGCGGCAGGATCAGGGCGCTGGCGAACGCGCCCGCCATGCCGCCGAGCGGTACGGCGGCCCACAGGCAGGTCACCACCCGCGCCCTGAGGCGCTGGGGCGAGAATTCGCTGGCCAGGGCGACGAAGTTCGGCGTCGCGCCCCCGAGCCCAACACCGGCCAGGATCCGGGCCAAGAACAGGGCGCCGTACGAATCGGCGAAGGCCGTGGCGAGGGTGCTCAGGCCGAACACCAGGGCGGCCAGGCCCAGAAGGCGCTTGCGGCCGAAGCGGTCGCCGAGCGAACCGAAGGCGAAGGCGCCGACCAGGAAGCCGATCTGGGAGGCGCTGAAGATCGGCCCGAAGGCGCTCATGGTCACGCCGAGGCTGTCGGCGATCGACTTGGCGGCGGGCGCCAGGGACTGGGTGTCGAAGCCGTCCAGAAAGGCGACCGCGGCGCACAGACCTGCGACCAACCAGCTGGTCGTGTCGAAACGCTCGCGGCCGGCCGCTGCGGCGAGAAGAGCCGGAGCGCCGCTCATGCGCCCGGCCTCAGGGCACGGCGAATCTTGGCCACCATGTCCTGCTGGAAGATGGACTTGGGCGCCATGGCGTGCACCGCCTTGGCCGGCTCGCTCGAATAGACCGTGTTGGTCTGGCGGGCGTACTGGGTGATGCGCAGGCTGCCGGCGATGCTGAGCAGGGCGTAAACGTCGATCGGCGCCAGGCCTGAGGCCCCACTCAGCCAGGTGATCATTTGGCGCAGCGCCTGGGCGATGGCGTCGTCGACGTTGGCGCCGAAGCCGATCACGATCCAATGGGTCGGGGTCTCGGCCAGGGGGCCCGCCAGGGCCACCCGCTTGTGCAGCACATACTGGATGCGCAGGTCCTCCATCGCCGTCTCGATCGCGGTCTGATCGACCACGCCGTCGCCCTGGGCAGCGTGGGAGTCGCCAGTCCAGATGCGTCCGCCGGACACCTGCACCGGCAGGAACAGGGCCGAGCCCTCGACCAGGTCGCGCAGCACGAGGTTGCCGCCGTAGGGCCCACTGAGGATTCCGCTGACCGGCTGGTCCCCGGCCGGCTGCACGGCCATCACGCCTTGCACGGGCGCAAGCGGGATGCGCACGCCGGGCGCGAAGTCGGCGTAGCGACGCTCAGAGTCGAACTTTAGGTAATGCAGGTAGCCGCCCTTGAAGTCCGCGGGCAGGGCGCCGACTCCGCTCGGGGCGGAGTTCCATCCCCAATCGATCGGGCGCAGCTTGATCATGCGGCACTCGATGACGTCGCCGGGCTCGGCCCCGCGCACGGCCACCGGGCCGATCAGGGAATAGGGGCCCTGAGGATAGCGCTTGCGGATCGGCTCGCGCACGTCGAAGGGCATGTCGTACTTGGCCTCGTTGGCCCAGTTCACCCAGGTGTCAGGATAGTGGACGACGTCGCCGGACTCGATCTCCAACACCGGCGCCCGCTTGGGGTCAAGCGTGCCGACGTTGACGGTCTGGGGCGTGGAGGGCAGGACGTGCACACGGCCTTGAGCGGCCGGATCGAACACGGCTGAGCTCGTGGAGGCGGCCTCGGCGGACGGACCGCCGGCCATGGAAAGTCCGCCCGCCATCCCGCAGATGCCGGCCAGGCGAAGGAGCGCCCGGCGATCGAGCGCGGACGCCTCGGTAAGGTCGCCGAGGGCGGTCTCATCGGGCGGGGCATGCCGATCCATGATTTCCTCCACTGCGGCGCTAGGCAGGCTCTGCCGCTGTCGCCGTGATGACCTTAGCCCCGCCCCGCCCCACGCGCTAACCGGCGTATCTCCCTGCTTGCCCGATCGTCCGGCTTTTCTGGAACGCCCGGTCCGCGCGGGGAAATCGGATGATCCGCACAGTCCGGCGACGCCGTGGACACTGCGCTCCGCGACCTCCGCGCCATGGTGCGGCCCAGGCAAGGAGGCGGCGATGCTGAAGATCTGGGGCCGGGACAACGCGCCCAATGTGAGGAAGGTGCTGTGGGCCTGCGAAGAAATAGGCCTCGCCTATCAACGGATCGACATCGGCGGGCGTTTCGGCGGTCTGAACGATCCTGGCTACCGTGCCCTCAATCCCAACGGCCTGATCCCCACGATGGAGGACGACGGCTTCGTCCTGTGGGAGGCCCACGCCATCCTCCGCTATCTGGCCAGCGGTCCGCGGGGTCCGGCGCTGTTGCCTGAAGACCGGGGGGCGAGGGCGCTCGTCGACCAGTGGATGGACTGGCAGGCGATCCACCAGGCCGCGGCGGTGCGCGACCTCGGACGGCTGCTCCGGCTTGGCGCGCCCGCCCCGAACGCCGAACGGTTCTCGGCGGCCAGAGCCGAGGCCGAGCGGGTGTTCGAGCTGATTGAGGTCCAACTCGCCCAGCGGCCCTACATTGCGGGGGACGCCTTCACCCTGGCTGACATCCCGCTGGCGATCGGCGCGGCCCGCTGGTTCGACCTGCCTGTAGAGCGGCCGCCGAGCACAGCCCTGGCTGGCTGGTTCAAGGCGGTGTCCGCTCGCCCGGCATACAAGGCGGTGAGTGCAACGCCGCTGGCCGGGGCCTGACGAAGTCCTAGCGGCTGGCGACCAGCTTCGGGCGGCGGTCCTGGCGCTCGGTTTCGACGCTGATGGTGCGCCGGCGGAAATCGCTCGGCGAGACGGCGATATGCTGAGTGAAGAAGCGCGTGAAGTTGCTGTGGGCGCCGAAGCCGAGCTCGTCGGCCAGCTCGATCAGCGGCCGGTCGGTGTTGGCCAGCCAGCGGGTCGCCGCCGTCATCCGCACCCAGTCGATGTAGTGCTGCGGCGAGGCGCCCACGCACTTGCGGAACTGCTCGAAAAAACGCGAGCGCGACAGCCCGACCTGGCGCGCCACGTCGTCGATCATCGGGTTTTCGAGCGCGTGCTCATGGATGTAGGCCAGGGCCTTGCGGATGCGGTAGTCGATCGGCCGGGCAGTGGCGATGATGTCCCGCGGCAGGGCCGGGTCGGCGTATTGGCGGGTGACCGAGTCCACGAGGTCGACCAGCAGGTCCTCGCAGTCTCCGCCGCCCGCCATCAACTGGTGCGGGATCGCCGCGCCCAGGCGGTTGGCGTGGATTCGGATCTCCTCGGTGATGGTTTCGCGCGAATTGGGGAACAGCCGGTCGATCCGCGGGGCGCGGTCGGCCAGGACGCGGACCAGCCACTCCGGCTCGATGATCAGCGACAGCACCATGGTTGGGGCGTCGGCGTTGGCCAGCTTGGCGTGGGGCACCCACGGATTGAACAGCAGCAGCGAATTGTCGTCGAGCGCCAGAGACTGGTTCTCGGAGCGGAAAGCGGTGTCCGCTCCGCCGAGCTTGAACAGGATGTTGAACTCGCGGTGGGCGTGCTCGACCAGGGCCTTATCTGTGACGTTGACCGTGGCCCGGCCGAACCGGCCGCTCAGGATCCAGATCGGCCTGGCGTCTTCCATGCTTCGCTTCCCTCATGTCCGGGTCTGCGCCCGAGGTCGACGGCCTGGCGGGTCGATGCTCTCGCCGCTCGAGGTCGAATATAGATGGACCGGTGTCGTGCGTTTTCCAAGGCTTCGGCCGAAGACTGTCGGACAATCGGATAAATCCGAGGAGCGCCGCGTCAGCGAAGACATTGATGCCGTGTCAACCTAGCTGAGCTCAAGCCCGTGTCGCCTCCAGTTGGTGGGCGATCGGCCCCCCGTAGCGTGGATTCAATACAGATGATGGGCGTGCAACAGGCGGCCGGAACC
>JAQGII010000085.1 GCA_028291305.1 Caulobacteraceae bacterium | reverse complement strand
GTGAAGAAACCGCCGACCACCGGGCCGATCACGCTGGCCAGGCCGAACACCGCGCCGACCGCGCCGGCGTACTTGCCCCGCTCGCGCGGCGGGAACAGGTCGCCGATCACGGCGAAGGTGCCGGTGAACAGCGCCCCGCCGCCGAGGCCCTGGATGCCGCGGAACACGATCAGCTGGACCATGCCGCCGCCCAGCAGCGAGCCGAACTCGCCCGACAGGCCGCACAACCACGAACCGAACACGAAGATGGCGATGCCGGTGATCATGATGAACTTGCGGCCGTAGAGGTCGCCGAGCTTACCCCAGATGGGGACCATGACCGTGGAGGCCAGCAGGTAGATGGTGGTGACCCAGGCGTAGAGCTCCAGCCCCTTCAGCTCGGCGACGATGCGCGGCATGGCGGTGGAGACGATGGTCTGGTCCAGCGCGCTGAGCAGCAGCACGATCATCAGCGCGAAGAAGGTGACGCGCTTTTCCTGGGCTGTGGGGACGTGGGGTACAGTGGTCATGGCGCCTTCCGTACGGCGTGGCGACGCGCGCGGGCAAGCATGTTCAGACCTTCGACGAAGGCCGAGAAGGCCATCGCCGCATAGATGTAGCCCTTGGGCACCTCCTGGCCGAAGGCTTCGGCGATCAGGGTCATGCCGATCATCAGCAGGAAGCCGAGCGCCAGCATGACGATGGTCGGGTTCTTGTGGATGAAGGCCGCCAGGGGACCGGAGGCGATCATCATCAGGATCACGGCGATGATCACGGCGGCGGCCATGATCGGCAGCTGATCGGTCATGCCCACGGCGGTCAGGATGCTGTCGATGGAGAACACCACGTCCAGCGCCAGCACCTGCACGATGGCCGCGGCGAAGCTCGTGCCGACCTTCGCGGCCGGGCCG
This sequence comes from Caulobacteraceae bacterium, assembly GCA_028291305.1. Taxonomy (GTDB): domain Bacteria; phylum Pseudomonadota; class Alphaproteobacteria; order Caulobacterales; family Caulobacteraceae; genus BOG-938. The sequence continues at coordinate 3,246 of JAQGII010000085.1, read as the reverse complement.
CCTGCGTGGCCCTCCTGCTCCTGCGGGCTGAGGGTCTGGTGGATCTCGCGCGTGGCCTTCCATACCAGGAACAGGCCGCCGGCCAGCAGGATCAGGTCGCGCCAGGAGAAGGCGTGGCCCCACAGGGTCAACACCGGCCGGGTCAGGCCGACGATGAACACCAGGGTCCCCAACAGGAGCAACCGCAGCACCAGGGCCAGGCTGATGCCGATCTGGCGCGCCTTGCCGCGGGTGGCCTCCGGCAGCTTGTTGGTAAGGATCGCCACGAACACCAGGTTGTCGATGCCGAGCACCACTTCCATCACCACCAGGGTGGCCAGGGCCAACCAGGCGCCGGGATCCCCCGCCAAGCTCAACAGCTGGTCCATGTCGCTCCCTGATCCTTATGCAGGGTGTCTAGCGTCCCGGAGGGATGGCGTCATCAATTACCCTCCTGTCGCATCCTCCCCCGCTTCGCTGGGGGGAGGATGCAAGCACGATGCTTCCTCTGCTTCGGTTGCGAGGCGGAAAATCGCGTGCTATCACCCGCCCGGCTTCGGGCAAGGGGGTTTTCACGACATCCCAAGTCCATGTGCTTTCCTGAGCGCTTTCAAGCCTTTGGGCCGCCGCGATGGTCTGTCGCGGCCGGCGGTCAAACGCACCGGGCGGAATAAAATTGGCTGACGATTCCAAGCAGACGGACGTGGGCGCGCGCTACGCGCGGGCCCTGTTCGATTTGGCTCTAGATAACAAGGCGGTGGAAGCCGTCGAAAACGATCTGAAGGCGCTGAAAGCGGCGCGTGAAGAGAGCGCGGACCTGCGCCTGGCGATCGCCTCGCCGGTGTTCAGCGCCGAGGCCAAGGGCCGGGCCCTGACCGCCATCGGCGAGAAGATCGGCTTCAACCGCATCACCCTGAATTTCATCGGCGTGCTGGCGGCCAATCGTCGCGCGTCGGCCCTGCCGGCCATTACCGCCGCGTTCGAGCACCTGTCGGCCGCCTATCGCGGCGTGGTCGCCGCCGAAGTCACCACCGCCATCAAGCTGACCGCCGCCCAGGCCAAGGGGGTCAAGGCCGCCCTCGCCCAGGCGCTCGGTCAGGAACCCGAAATCACCACCCGCGTGGATCCCACGATCCTCGGGGGGCTGAAGGTCAAGGTCGGCTCGCGTCTGTTCGACGCCTCCCTCCGTTCCAAGCTCGATTCCCTCAAGTTCGCCCTCAAGAGAGCGTAGATAAAGACCATGGATATCCGCGCCGCCGAGATCTCGGCGATCCTCAAGTCGCAAATCGCTGGTTTCGGCCAGGAAGCCGATGTCTCCGACGTGGGCCAGGTGCTCTCGGTCGGCGACGGCATCGCCCGCGTCTACGGCCTGGACAAGGTCCAGGCCGGCGAGATGGTCGAGTTCCCCAAGGCCGGGGTCAAGGGCATGGCCCTGAACCTGGAGCGGGACAACGTCGGCATCGTGATCTTCGGCGAAGACCGCGAAGTGCGCGAAGGCGACGAAGTGCGCCGCCTGGGCGAGATCGTGGACGTGCCGGTCGGCAAGGGCCTGCTGGGCCGGGTGGTCAATCCGCTGGGCGAGCCGATCGACGGCAAGGGGCCGCTGGTCGACGTGGCCGAGCGCCGCCGCGTGGACGTCAAGGCGCCGGGCATCATCCCGCGCAAGTCGGTGCACGAGCCGGTGCAGACCGGCCTCAAGGCCATCGACACCCTGATCCCCGTCGGCCGCGGCCAGCGCGAGCTGATCATCGGCGACCGTCAGACCGGCAAGAGCGCCGTCGCCATCGACACCATCCTGAACCAGAAGTCGGTCAACGCCGGCACGGACGAGAGCGCCAAGCTCTATTGCATCTACGTCGCCATCGGCCAGAAGCGCTCGACCGTCGCCCAGATCGTCAAGACTCTCGAAGAGCACGGCGCCCTGGAATACACGATCGTGGTTTCGGCCACGGCCTCCGAGCCGGCCCCGCTGCAGGTCCTGGCCCCCTTCGCCGGCTGCGCCATGGGCGAGTGGTTCCGCGACAACGGCAAGCACGCCCTGATCATCTATGACGACCTCAGCAAGCAGGCCGTCGCCTACCGCCAGATGTCCCTGCTGCTGCGCCGCCCGCCGGGCCGCGAAGCCTATCCGGGCGACGTCTTCTACCTGCACAGCCGGCTGCTCGAACGCGCGGCCAAGCTGAACGAAGACAACGGCTCCGGCTCGCTGACCGCCCTGCCGATCATCGAGACCCAGGCCAACGACGTGTCGGCCTATATCCCGACCAACGTGATCTCGATCACCGACGGCCAGATCTTCCTGGAAACCGACCTGTTCTACCAGGGCATCCGCCCGGCGGTGAACGTCGGCATCTCGGTGTCGCGGGTCGGCTCCTCGGCCCAGATCAAGGCCATGAAGCAGGTGGCCGGGGCCATCAAGGGCGAGCTGGCCCAGTACCGGGAAATGGCGTCCTTCGCCAAGTTCGGGTCGGACCTCGACGCCTCCACCCAGCGCCTGCTGGCCCGCGGCGAGCGCCTGACCGAGCTGCTCAAGCAGCCGCAGTACGCGCCGCTGCAGGTCGAAGAGCAGGTCTGCGTGATCTACGCCGGCACCCGCGGCTACCTCGACAAGATTCCGACCTCCGCGGTCGGCCGCTTCGAGAAGGAACTGCTGGGCCGCCTGCACACCAAGCACCAGGGTCTCTTGGACGGCATCCGCACCAAGAAGGCGCTCGACGCCGAACTCGAAGGCGAGCTGAAAAGCGCGCTCGAGAGCCTCGTCTCGACCTTCGCTTAATCCCTAAGGGTCCCTGCCGAGATGGCCAGCCTTAAGGACATGCGCAATCGGATCTCGAGCGTGAAAGCCACGCAGAAGATCACGAAGGCGATGCAGATGGTGGCGGCGGCGAAGCTGCGCCGCGCCCAGGACGCCGCCGAGAGCGCGCGGCCCTATGCCCAGCGCATGGCGGCCGTGATCGCCAACTTGGCGGCGGGCGTGACCGGCGACGGCGCGCCCAAGCTCCTGGCCGGAACCGGCTCGACCCAGCGCCACCTGGTCATCGTGGCGGCGGCGGACCGCGGCCTGGCCGGCGGCTTCACCTCCTCCATCGTTCGCTTCGCCCGCGAAAAGATCGCCGGCCTGCTGGCCGAGGGCAAGGACGTGCGGATCATCTGCGTCGGCAAGAAGTCTCGCGACCAGCTGCGCCGCCAGTACGGCGACCGGGTGGTGCAGTCCTTCGACCTGTCGGCCAGCCGCGTCCTCAACCTGGGCGTCGCCCAGCCGATCGC
>JAQGII010000047.1 GCA_028291305.1 Caulobacteraceae bacterium | reverse complement strand
AAAGCTGGTCCAGCTTGGCGTCGAGGCGCTTCAGCTCGGTGAGGATGTTGCGGGCGCAGTCGGCGAGCGCTTCGCCAAATTGCGTTTCCCGCACGCCCTTTGCGTGTCGGTCGTAAAGCCGAACGTCAAGTATTTCTTCGATTTCATGCAGGCTCCGGGTCAGCGCCGGTTGGGCAAGGTTAAGGGCGCCCGATGCCTTCAAAAGACTAGAGTGTTGGCTGATCGCCTCTATTATTCGAAAGTGACGAAGCTTTAGCCTCTGGTCGAGGTTCCGGTTCACATTCCTGCCCTAATACATTATTTTTATAATTGGACATTGACGAGGTCGCAGCTAGACCGGTCATGCCGTTTAAGCATGTTCGCCGCCTGCGCATTGTCAAGACGGAACTCCTGCAGACCGCCAGGATATCAACCGCCGTGGGAACTGGGCGCCGGCGCCGGCAACAACGGCCAGTTCTACGACACGATCGGCCGCACCTATCAGGCCGGGACTCCGGTCCAAATTCTAGGACGCGCAGACGCCGTCGTCGCCCGAATTGTTATCGCTCAACCCAAAAATGGCAATTGATGTCTCAACTTCCTGAGCGATACTCGGGAGGTGCGACCTAGCTTCACTATAATTGAAATATGAAGCAGCGCAGTTCGCCGGCAGGCGGCAGGTTCGGTCTATCGGGCCAAGGGCAGGAACGAAGGTGACTCCATGCGTAAGATCGGCTCCTCGAGTCTGATGATCGGCGCCAGCGTCGCGGCAATGGCGGTCGGCATCCTCGTCGCCTGCGCCCATGACAAGGGCGGCCAGGTCGCCGACGCCGGCGGCGCGCCGATCCCCGACCGTCCCGACTGGAACTGGGACGTGCGCCCGATCCTGTCGCAGAACTGCTTCGCCTGTCACGGCCAGGGCACCCAGAAGGCCGGCCTGCGGCTGGACATCGAGAAGGCCGCTTACGGCGACATTCCCGAGGACAAGGGCAAACACGCCATCGTCCCGGGCAACGTCCGCAAGAGCGAGCTGTTCAAGCGCATCACCTCGACCGACGCCGACTACCGGATGCCGCCCAAGGACTCGCACAAGACCCTGTCGCCGCGCGACATCGCGGTGATCGAGAAGTGGATCAAGCAGGGCGCCAAGTACAAGCAGCACTGGGCCTATATCCAGCCGTCGATCGTCAAGCCCGAGAAGACCAGCTTCGACAGGCAGGCGGTCAACCAGATCGACCGTTACGTCTACGCCCGCCTGGCGAGGGAAGGCCTGCAGCCTTCGGCCGAGGCCGACCGCGAAACCTTGATCAACCGGGTCACCCTGGACCTGACCGGCCTGCCGCCGACCCTGGCGGACGTCGACGCCTTCGTCGCCGACAAGGACCCCAACGCCTACGAGCACCTGGTCGACCGCCTGCTGGCGTCCAAGGAATACGCCGAGCGCCAGACCAACATCTGGCTCGACGTAGCCCGCTATGCCGACAGCCGCGGCGGCCTCAACGACGGCGAGCGGCCGATCTCCTTCCCCTATCGCGACTGGGTGATCTCGGCGTTCGAACGCAACCTGCCCTACGACAAGTTCGCCACCTGGCAGCTGGCCGGCGACAAGCTGCCGGGCGCCACGCGTGAGCAACTGCTGGCTACAGCCTTCCTCAAGGCCGGTCGTCAGGACTCCGAAGGGGGCTCGATCGACGAGGAGTTCCGCACCAACTACGTGCAGGAGCGCACCGAACTGATCGGCAAGGATATCCTCGGCCTGACGGTCGGCTGCGCCAAGTGCCACGATCACAAGTACGACGTGATCGCCCAGGCCGACTATTATTCCATGTCGGGTTTCTTCAACCAGATGGACGAGCGCGGCGTGGGCTCCGGCAGCCGCGGCACGCCCCAGGGCTCCACCCTCGAATGGCCGACCGCCCTGCAGACTAAGAACCTGGTCGCCGCTCACGCGGTGACCGTGGCCAAGCAAGCGGCCTACCAGAACGTCCTGCGCGCCGCCCAGGCCAAGGCCGCCGCGGCCGCCGCCGCAGTGCCGGACGCCCAGCGCGTCAACTTCGTCGAGGCGGCGGTGAAGGCCGACACCCAGGCCTACTACCCCCTGGACAACGGCTACAAGGGCGATTTCGCCTCCCTGTACCTCGACCCGCAGGCCTTTGCCCTCGGCGCTCCGATCGAGGGGCAAAAGGACAAGTTCGGCGGCCTGCCCCGCGCGCAGGTCACGGTCATGCTGCAGAAGAAGATCCTGGCCGACGTTGCCGCGGGCAAGCCCGCGCCGATGATCAACGCGGGCGGTCCTCCGCAAGTGGCGGGCGGCAAGCCCGGTCTCGACAAGGCCGCCATGATGAAAGGCGGCAAGCCCGGCGCGGGTCCGGGCGAGGGCAAGCCTGCCCTGGACAAGGCGGCGTTGCGTAAGGATGGCCAGCCCGCCGGTCCTGCGGGCATGAAGCCCGGCATGATGAAGGTCGGCTTGGGCGGCAAGCCCGGTCCCGACGGCAAGCCCGGCGCCGCGGACGGCAAGAAAAAAAACCCTTCGGCCTTCGGGCGCCGCGCCGGCATGGCGGCCGACCTGGCCGCGCTGCAGGCGGATCCTGGCCTGCCCCGCATCGCCTCCCGCGAGGTCGACTGGGCCCTGGAGCAGCTGCTCGCGGCCGGCTACACCGACGACCGCCTGGGCGACCCGCAGCGCATCTCCAAGCGCCAGCTGCAGCAATGGGTCCACGAGGAAACCCTCCTGTGGACCGACTCCGGCCTGCCCAACGGCGGCAAGGGCTTCGTCAGCAACGTGAAGTTCGTGCCCGGTCACAAAGGCCAGGGCATCCAGCTGCGCGACTCGGTGTTCTCGACCGACAAGAGCATCGGTCAGTTCGAGCGCACCCAGCCCTACAGTCTGGACTTCTGGATCAAGCTTCCCAAGAAGCCCTACTACGACTCCACCCGTCCCCTCGGCCCGAGCGCCTCGATCCTGTATAACAACGGCGGCATCGAAGGCCTGGGCTACGAGCTGGCCATGTCCAACGGCAAGCTGTCCTATGCCATCACCCACAACGCGCCGACGGACATGATCCTGGTCTCCACCAGGGAAAAGGTGCCGACCGACCGCTGGGTGCACATCACCTCGACCTACGACGGCAACTCCAAGGCCGCGGGCATGCATCTCTATCTCGACGGCAAGGAAGCCGCGGTCGAGGTCGAGCATGACCATCTGACCCGTTCGAGTCTCCCGCGCGGCTTCAACAGCCAGTTCGGCAGCTATTTCGGCCTGGCCTCGGGGGTCAACTTCAACCGCCCGGAACTGGTGGACGGAGCGCTGGACGAGCTGCGGGTCATCACCCGCGCCCTGACGCCGATCGAAGTCGCCTACCTGCAGGATCCCAAGGCGGTACTCTCCGTGCCGGCTGCCGAAGCCCGCGCCGAGATGGCTGCGATCACCGCCCAGAAGGATCCGGCGGTGCAGAAGGCCTGGGCCGACCTGACCGACGCCCGGCTGGCCGAACAGCGGGTCGAGACACCGATCAGCCGCATCATGGTGGCCGGCGACCAAGCCGTCCCGCGCGTCAACTACGTGCTCGATCGCGGCGTCTACAACACCTACCTGCAGGTGGTGCCGGCCAAGGCCCTGCCGCGGGTGTTCCCGTGGAGCGACAAGCTGCCGCGCAACCGCCTGGGGCTGGCCGAGTGGCTGTTCGACCCCAAGCACCCGCTGACGTCCCGCGTGTACGTCAACCGCCTGTGGCAGAACCACTTCGGCTCGGGCATCGTGCAGACGGTGGACGACTTCGGCACCCAGGGCGCCAACCCGACCCACCCCGAGCTGCTCGATTACCTGGCCGTGGAGTTCGTCAAGTCCGGCTGGGACATCAAGCACATGCAGAAGCTGATGGTGATGTCGGCCACCTACCGGCAGAACTCCAACATCGGCCGCGATGCGCTGGAGAAGGATCCGCGCAACTTCCTGCTGGAGCGCGGGCCGCGCTTCCGCATGCCTGCGGAAACCATCCGCGACAACGCCCTGATGGCCTCGGGCCTGCTGGTGAAGAAGGTCGGCGGCGACGCCGTGTTCCCCTACGCCCCGGACGCGATCTGGGACGGCGTGGCGCAGGGGGCGGTGGTCTATCCGACCAATGTGCCGGCGGACGAGAACCATCGCCGCTCGATGTACACCTACATCAAGCGCAACGCGCCGGTGGCCAACCTGGTGCCGTTCGACATGCCTGACCGCTACAACGCCACGGTGAGCCGGCCGATCTCCAACACGCCGCTGCAAGGCCTGGTGATGCTCAACGACGTCCAGTTCATGGAGGCCTACCGCAAGCTGGCCGAACGGGCGATCAAGTCCTCCGCCAACGAGGACCAGCAGCTCATCGCCCTGTGGCGCCTGGCCGTGCGCCGCCACCCGGACGCTATAGAGCTGGGTGTCATCCGCAAGTACCGCGCGGCGGAGCTGGCCCTGATGCGCAAGTCGCCCGACGAGGTGAAGAAGCTGCTGACCATGGGCGTGGCTCCGGCCGATCCCACGGTCGATCCCGCCCAGTTGGCGGCCATGACCGTTGTCACCGCGAGCGTGATGAACACGCCCGACGCCTACACCCTGCGCTAGGAGGGCTGGATATGAGCAAGAAGACGGACTTCGATCCGACCGAACTGGCCAACCTGACCCGCCGGGCCATGATGGGCTCGAGCATGGGCCTGGGCGCCATCGCGGCGGCCGAACTGCTCGGCGGCGGCAAGTCCCTGGCCAAGGGCGCGGGCGCCCCGGCGGGCGGCGACGCGGGTCCTGACCTGGGCAAGCTGTCCACCGGCCAGTTCCCTGCAAGGGCCAAGCGGGTGATCGACATCCACATGAAGGGCGCCGTGTCCCAGGTGGACACGTTCGATTACAAGCCCGAGGTGATCAAGCGCCACGGGCAGGA